>CAZYBY010000373.1:0-1645 GCA_964645385.1 uncultured Sphingobacterium sp. | reverse complement strand
TAGTCCGATTATAGATATAGGTATTTTAGCTAATGCAGCTGCCATAATATGGCAAAAAACTAACAATAAAAAACATTTGAATGTTTTACGTCAATATGCATCAATAAAAGCTAAATTCGGATTCAAATTGATCTATGAAATAGATGATATCTTTTTCAGATCGCCTTGGGAAGATCAATATGATGGTATTTCAGTACCGGATTATAACCCTAGTCGTAGTATGAATCCGAATAGACCAGAAGAATCTCCATTTATGTCCGAAATCGTATCATATTTCGATATAATCATGTGTAGCACAGATTATTTAGGCAAATGTTTCAGTCAGAGATATAAGATTTCTAGTGTTAGAACTATCAAAAATACAGTTCCTAGGTATCTATGGAACAAAGCTTATAAGAAACCTATTGACCGAGATATAGATAAGCCCAAGATCTTATATAGTGGTTCTCCGACACATTATACACAGAATATACCAGAACGTAAGCCTAGTCCTATGGAACCTAATGGTTTTCCAGGAATTGTAGGTAAACTTGGTGATTGGAATACTAATCTGAAGGATTGGTTAATTGAAAACGTTAAAAACGAACGTATCAATTTTACCGTATTAGGTGCAATGCCCTATTTTTTCGAGCCTATTCGTGATAAAATCGAGTTTATACCTTGGGCAAATTCATATTCGTATCCTGATATCGTACAGAAAATAGATGCTGATTTCCAAGTAGCACCATTAGTATCTAATGAATTTAATAAGTGTAAATCAGCCTTGAGATTTTATGAATCTTGTATAGCAGGTAATGTATTCTTAGGTGCAACATTCCGAGAAAATCAAGATTCACCTTATTGTGAGATTTATCCGGATTGTAAATTCTTCAATGATTATACTTGCAGCAAATTCGATGAAATTTTCCAAAAATTGTGTAAAAAAGACAATTATAATGAAGTTTTATCTTGGCAGTATCGATATATTGACAATTATATCATGGAAAATGAGAAATATCTTAATCAATTTTTATCCATGTTAGTTTAGCTTTAATACCCGCTTAAAAACGGGTATTTTTTTAGCTTAAAAAGAGTATATTTTGATCATGAAAATTGGAATTTTAGCAGATTTACATTTAGGGGTTAAACAGAACGATCCTGAGTTTTTAGAGAGCCAAATTAGATTTTTTCGAGTTTTAAGTGAGAAATTAAAATCTTTATCTATATCGGAATTGTTTATCTTAGGTGATATTTTCGATGATAGACACGAGTTAAATGTGTCAACTTATAATGTAAGTTATGATTTATTTAACCATATTTTCGCCGATTTTCATGTTTCTATGATAATTGGCAATCATGATACTTATAATAAGAACAACATTGCTACACATTCGTTGAAGATGTTCTCAAATTTACCTAATTGTACCGTATATGATCAACCTAAAGAAATCGAATTATCGGGTAAAAAGGTGTTTATTTTGCCTTGGTTGACTGATTATAGTTTATTTGATGATTTAGTCTACACTAAAGAATCTAAAATATTGTTTGCTCATCTTGATATCGTGGATATGTTTATGGACAAGTTCCATGTAGCAACTAAAGGGGTAAATAAAGAGACCTTATTTAAGCATTTTGATTATGTTTACACTGGTCATTTTCATAAAAG
>CAZYBY010000372.1:0-2274 GCA_964645385.1 uncultured Sphingobacterium sp. | reverse complement strand
GCAATAAATTTTAATGTTTTTCTATTTGTGTTTAACTATTGTGCTGCTATTTAAATAGCGCGTATGGTATAATAATTAATTACAAACAAAACATGGTAGTAACGATCATTACAGGAATCGTCGCTTTATTGATAGGATTTTTAATAGCAAGAATATTGCTAAAAAAAGGCATCCAAGATCATGAGCAGATTGCAAAACAACAAGCAGAAAAAATTCTTAAAGACGCTGAATCACAAGCTGAATTATTAAAAAAGAATAAATTACTTGAAGCAAAAGAAAAGTTCTTACAGTTAAAAGCTGAACACGAACAAGAAATTCAACAAAAAAATACTCAAGCTTCTCAACGTGAAAATACGTTGAAACAAAAAGAGCAAAGTTTAAGTCAGAAATTAGAAAACAACACTCGTAAAGAGCAAGAGTTGGATGCGACTCGTCAGAACTTAAACCGTCAGATTGAAATTTTAGAAAAGAAAAAGGCTGAAGTTGATCAATTGCACCAACAACAAGTTGCGCAATTAGAAAAAATTGCAGGCTTATCAGCGGAAGATGCTAAAGCTCAAATGGTAGAAGCATTGAAAGATGAAGCTCGCACAAACGCAATGTCGATGATTAAAGATATTGTTGAAGATGCGAAAATGACTGCTGCTAAGGAAGCTAAGAAAATTGTTATTCAAACAATTCAACGTTCGGCTACAGAAGCTGCGATTGAAAATACTGTATCAGTATTCAACATTGAAAGCGATGAAGTTAAAGGTAGAATCATTGGTCGTGAAGGTAGAAATATTCGTGCTTTAGAGGCGGCAACAGGAATTGAGATCATTGTTGACGATACACCAGAAGCAATTATATTATCAGGATTTGATCCTGTTAGAAGAGAGCTTGCTCGTTTATCATTACACAGACTAGTAACTGATGGACGTATTCACCCGGCACGTATCGAAGAAGTTGTTGCTAAAACTAAAAAACAATTAGAAGAAGAGATTATTGAAACAGGTGAACGTACGGTTATCGATTTAGGTATCCACGGTTTACATCCTGAATTAATTAGAATGGTAGGAAGAATGAAGTATCGTTCTTCATACGGACAAAACTTATTACAACACTCACGTGAGGTTGCCAATTTCTGTGCTATTATGGCTACAGAGTTAGGATTAAACGTGAAGATGGCAAGAAGAGCAGGTTTATTACACGATATCGGAAAAGTTTCTGAAGATAATCCAGAAGTTCCACACGCTATCTTAGGTATGCAGTTGGCAGAGAAATATAAGGAACATCCCGAAGTATGTAACGCCATCGGCGCTCACCACGATGAGATCGAAATGACAAGTATACTTTCTCCAATCATCCAAGCATGCGACGCTATTTCTGGTGCTCGTCCTGGTGCAAGAAGAGAAGTAGTTGAAAGCTATATCAAACGTTTAAAAGAAATGGAAGACTTAGCTTTATCATATCCAGGTGTTGAAAAAACATTCGCAATACAAGCTGGTAGAGAGTTACGTGTAATTGTTGAAAGTGAAAAAATTACTGATCAACAAGCAGAAGCATTATCATTTGATATCGCAGAAAGAATTCAAACAGAAATGACTTACCCTGGTCAGGTGAAAGTTACTGTGATTAGAGAGACAAGGGCAGTGTCGTTCGATAAATAGTAGTGAGTAATGGGTAATGAGTAATGGGAAACTAATTTCTTTTACTCATTACCCACTTCCCATTACCCGATACTCAGATTATGACAAAATTAGACACCCTATTCGAAGAGTACAGTTCAAGTCATCTGAACAGTACTAACAAATTAATTCATTGGATTGCTGTGCCTTCCATTGTATTTAGTCTACTTGGTTTGGTATGGTCTATACCTATGCCTGAGTTTATGAAGTCATACCCTTATTTTAATTGGGCCTCTTTGGTTATAGCATTCTCTTTATACTATTATTATAAACTATCGCCCATAATGGCATTTGCAATGATTATGGTAACGGGAGCCTTTTCTTATCTAATTGTGAAGTTAGAATATGCTGAAAAGGCAGGAGGAATGGCTTTATGGCAAATATGTGCTATTATATTTGTAGTAGCTTGGATATTTCAATTTATTGGACATAAAATTGAAGGAAAGAAGCCATCATTTTTAAAAGATTTACAATTTTTATTGATTGGACCGATTTGGTTACTTCATTTTATTTTCAAAAAAATGGGTTTGCCATATCAGAGTAAAGATGCGCAATAACTTAACATACTCATAACATTAGACCATATATTTCTTAATTAGCCATTAAC
>CAZYBY010000371.1:0-5433 GCA_964645385.1 uncultured Sphingobacterium sp. | reverse complement strand
GCAACCCCCATGTTGTCACCACGTCCTCTTTTGTAGTTAGCATACATAATACCTTTTCCACCACCAATTTCATCACGCATTCCTAGACCGTTCCAAGAATATAATTTCTTTTCGTTTACGTTCTCGTATTTAGAATTACCTTTTAAAGATTTAGCTGCATATTCCCATTCCGCTTCTGTTGGTAGGCGGTAGTTTGGTAATAAGATACCATCTTGCATACGTACTCTACGAGTAGGTTCGCCATTTGGATCTAAGTTTTTAAGGTTTTTCTTAACCATACCTTCATACTGACCTGCTAAATAAGCATCTGTATTGAAGTTATCTTCGTTAACTTGGTTAGGATTGTCCTTAAGGATTCCTTTGTTGATTAGAATTCTTTCATTTACACGGTCAGTTCTCCAAGCGCAATACTCATTAGCTTGAACCCAAGAAACACCAACTACTGGGTAGTTTTGATATGCTGGGTGACGGAAATAGTTGTCTACAAACGGCTCGTTATACGATAGTGGATTTCTCCAAACTAATGTATCAGGTAAAGCTTTTTTGTAAACTTCAGGATAATCTTGTCCGTATACTCTTTGTAACCAGTATAAATATTCTAGGTAGTTGATATTCGACACTTCCGTTTCATCCATATAAAATGAAGAAACAGTGACACGACGCTCAAGGTTATCTTGATCGAACATTAAATCTTGTTCCATTGAACCCATTACAAATGTACCACCTTCAACGAGTACTAAACCCGGACCAGTAGCCTGTTCAACGTTTTTGAACACTTGAAAACCACCGTTGTTCTTATCATTGTATTTCCAACCGGTAGTAGCTGATTTCTGAGAACATGATGCAGCCGAGAAAACTACTCCTACTAACATCATTTTAACAGAAAAATTAACCCATTTTTTCATTGTGTGTATGCTAAATTTGCTTAAAAAACGCAGTAAATATATTTATTATTATTATAAAATGCTAAAATGAAGGACAATTTACTCTTCTAAAGCTCTTCGCACGACCTCTTTTGTTAGGTGCTGGAAGCTCTATTGAAAGTGAAATTTCATGTGCCCCAGATGCTGATGCTCTTAATTCTGAAGTTACGATATCATAACTATAACCGAATTTGTAGATATCATATTTAATACCCACTAAGCCAATAAATGCATCTCCATTAACAAAACTTGTACGGTACCAACCCCCTAAAACTACTGGGCCACGGTTGTAGTACATACCTACGTTTAGTTGGCTCCAAGATGATTGTTGTTGGAATAATATGTTAGGTGAAATTGAGGCATTATACTGTTTTTTACCAACTGGAATAAATGCACCAACATGAGCTGTATACTTACGTGGTAATGGTGAATTTCCACCTGTTAGGGATTGATTTGGCTCTGTTAAATGGTCGATAGCGAAACCTCCGTATATTTTTTCTGTGAAAAATAAGGCTCCCGCTCCAAAATCTACAAAACTCTTGCTCAAGTTAGCTCCAAACGCTTCTCCTGAGTTTAAATCAGGCACTCCATTGATATAACGATAAACTAAACCATTTGTATTAACTGCGTTATTTGAATATGCAGTGTAGATTCCTGGCTTAATCGTCAATTTTCTGTTTACACGTAATTGGTATGAGTATACCCCAGCAACTCGTGTACTCTTAAATACTCCGCCTGCTTGGTTATCGTTTGTAACTATTAATCCTAATCCTCCATTTACAGCTGGTACATACTGATCGTATGAAAAAGCAAGGTTTTTAAATGCATTATTGATGCCAGGCCATTGATTTCTATAGTTAAGAATAAATCTTGGACCTCCTGCTGTACCTGCAAATGCTGGATTTAAATACAGAGGGGCTGCATAGAATTGAGAAAAGTGCATGTCTTGTGCATATGACTGCATTAATGCTAAAATTCCTGCCAGTGTTAGTATGTATCGCTTCATTAACATAGAAACTTAAAACAATTTTCTAAAAATTTACATTTTATGTGAGAACATCAAATATAGTACATTTATTTTTTTTGATGAGATTTTCAGCAATTTTATTGTTAAAAATCCGTTTTTGATTGGATTATTTAGCCTAAAGTGCCAAATAAACGTATTTTAGAGCCTTTTTAAAGATAAAAATTATAATGCGATTACGTAAAATTACTCTCGTTGTGTCCATTTTTTGCAGTTTTTTGGCTGTAAAACATGCCTCTGCACAAAAAAATTTGTCAAGAACCATCACTTGGGAACTTGCAAATGTTGCTAATAACGATGAAAAATCAAGTCGAGTACTCGAGAGTTTTAACGGCGCTACTTTTCATTATCAAATCAAAGACCTTTCAGTTTATACGGAAAAGTTCAAAGGAAGTTATCAATCTTTTGAAATTACTAATACTAAATACGAGAAACTTAACCAAGAGTTAAATGCAGAGCAAGTAGATTTTATTAAATCTCAAAAACAACTAGTTGTTTCAAGTACAATCGAAAGAAAAGTTGAATATACATTAGTTAAAATAATTCCGTACCGTTTCAATAATGGTATTGTCGAAAAATTAGTTTCATTTGAATTAATTCCTTCTGCAAATAAATCAACAAAAAATTCAATACAATCATCTCGAGTATACGCTAACAATTCTGTATTGAATACTGGGAATTGGTATAAAATGGGAATCTCATCAACAGGTATGTATAAAATTACCTACGATGATTTATCAAATCTTGGTATAGCTGTAGATCAAATTAACCCAAAAAATATTCGTGTTTATGGAAATGGTGGAGGTATTTTGCCAGAGAGTAATTTAATCAACAGGTACGACGATCTTCAAGAAAACTCAATTTTAGTAGTTGGTGAAAATGATAATAAATTTGACCGTGGTGATTATATTTTATTTTATGCGAATGGACCAAACAATATTACATACGACTCTAACAATAAAATCCTTCTAAATACTACTAATCCATATTCAACTGAAAGCTTTTATTTCTTGAATGTTGATTTAGGTTTAGGTAAAAGATTTGCAACTCAAGCAAGTAGTTTTAATTCACCAAATATCACGATAGAAGATTATAATTATTTTGACGTTTACGAGAAAAGCTACAATACTGGCGTTAACAGTACTATTAAATCCGGACGAGATAGATACGGAGAAGAATTTAACAACCAAACTACATATGATTTTAATTTCACTATCCCAAATATTGTAAATTCCAAACCATTAAAAGTAAGAGTAGATTTATTAGGAAGAGTTCAAGAACCAAGTAGTAGTTCATTTCAAATAAAATATAATGGGACTACAGTGAGTAACATCACATGTTTCGGAGTTGGATTTAGTTATGATGAGGCTTATGGAAGTAGTGTTACTTCAGGATATATGAATTTAACACCTTCTGAAAATATCAATTTAAACATCACCTATAATAAGCCAGATATTACAGCTTTAGGATACTTAAATTTTATTTGGATTAACGCATACCGTCAGCTTAAACTTAATGGAAATCAAACTGGATTTAGAAATTTTGATGCAGTAGGTGCTGGAAAAATTGCTCAATATAATTTCACAAATGAAAATCCCTCGTCGTTAGTGATTCTAGATGTAACGGATAAAATCAATCCGAAAATTCAACAAACTTCAACGAATGGAAATATTTCTTCTTTCGTAATTGAAAATGATATACTACATGAATTTCATGCTTATACAGGTTCGAATTTTAGCACGCCTAGAATGCTTGGTAAAATTGCAAATCAAAATTTACATGCATTAGGGCAATATGATTTTATCATCATCACTCATCCAGATTTTAAAGCTCAAGCTGAACGATTAGCAGACTTTAGAAGAACTAATAATAATTTAAGAACATTGGTTGTATTACCTAGTGATATTTATAATGAGTTTGGTTCAGGCGCTCAAGACGCTAGTGCAATAAGGGATTTCATGAAAATGTTTTACGATAGAGCAGGGACAAATGTAAATGAAATGCCAAAGTATTTATTATTATTTGGTGATGGTTCATATGATAATATTGGCGTTGTAAAATCAAATACAAATTATATTGTAACATTTGAGAGCAGAAATTCTATTACTCCATTTGGCTCTTATGTATCTGATGATTATTTCGGATTGTTAGATGATGTTGAAGGTGATTGGGATACTAATCCATTTGCTGATTATGGAGCAGTTGCATTAGATGTTGCTGTAGGAAGATTACCAGTTCAAAATCCAACGCAAGCAATGCACATGGTTGATAAAATTATTAACTATAGCAATGTTGAAACATTCGGCGATTGGAGAAATAAATATGTTTTAATTGCAGATGATCAAGATGATAATTTGCATTTACGTCATGCCGAAGGTCATGCTAAAATTATAAGAAGTAGAAATACAGATTTCAATATTGATAAAATTTACCTCGACTCTTATCAACAAATAAGTACTCCTGCTGGGAACCGCTACCCTGAAGTAAATGCAGCATTCAATCAACGAGTAAACAATGGTGCATTGGTCATCAATTATGTTGGCCACGGTGGTGAAAATGGATTAGCCCATGAAAAAATTCTTACGATAGAAGATATTAATGGATGGAAGGGATTTAACAATATGCCAGTATTGTTAACTGCTACTTGTTCTTTTTCAAGATGGGACGATCCATCATTTCAATCTGCTGGTGAGCTAACTTTATTGAACCCGAATGGCGGTGCAATTGCCTTATTCACTACAACCAGAATTGTATATGCAAACGAAAATAAATCAATTAATGAAGCATTTATAAAATCATTATTTGATAGTACGAATATTGGAAGCACTAATACATTAGGAGATATTTTCAGAAAAAGTAAAAATTTTAATGGTTTAGGATTAACTATTAATCAGCGTAATTTCACATTATTAGGAGACCCATCTTTGCCATTTGCTACACCTAAATATAAAGTTGTTACAGAAAGCATAAATGGCAAAGACATTAATGCAGCAGATGCCGACACTGTGAAAGCATTAAGTACCATCGAAATCAAAGGATACATTGCTGATAGAAATGGAAATTTGTTGAGCAACTATAATGGTGTTGTATTCCCAGCTGTGTACGACAAAAAAACAAACCAAAGAACATTAGGGCAAGATAAAGGAAGGTCTGGAAGTACAGAGGTTTCTTATGAAGTTCAGAAGAGTGTAATATATAAAGGTAAAGCTAGTGTGCAAAACGGAAAGTTTACATTCACTTTCGTAGTTCCAAAAGACATTTCATATAATTTAGGATATGGTCGTTTAAGTTACTATGCACAATTAGGAAATGTAGATGCGAATGGTTCATTTGATAGTATTCTTGTAGGTGGAAGTTCTAACTCTGCTATTAACGATACTCAAGGTCCTGAAATGAAATTATTCTTAAACGATGAGAATTTTGCAACAGGAGGAATAACAGGAGAGAATCCTCTGTTAATAGTAAAACTAAACGATCAAAATGGTG
>CAZYBY010000370.1:0-1889 GCA_964645385.1 uncultured Sphingobacterium sp. | reverse complement strand
TATTTGTGTCGAATTTTTTAGTGAATATATATGGATCATAGGTATCATAAAGCATATACCCATTATCATATACTTCATATAGTACTGTTGCGTGTGTTGCTGGATATGGAATAGCTACATTAAGTGGTGCATTGTATAGATTTTCTTCAATAAGCATTTTATATTCTGGTTTCATTTTCCCATCATCATTGAAATATACGAATGAATAGGTTACATCAAAATATCGTGCAAATTCCTGTCCAAGCGATATCATATAAGCTTGTATTTGATTTGGATTATGCCAATCTTCCCATTTAGTTTCATTTCCAAAAGGCAAAATACTATCTGGTATAAGCCCATTGTGACGTATAGAATTACCTACATTTTGGAATGTATTACCTTGTTTTGTTGTCCCTGATACGATAGCTGTGAATTTGTCCGAGAAGTTTACTTCACCGTCCTTATAATAACCATTTCTTTCAAGAAACAATTTATGTTCAGGTGGTATATCCATCTTTTTAAACAATGTTTCTATGATATTTAATGCTGAAAAAGTGGTACAGGATAATGTATCGAATACAAATTTTACGTTCTGCGATTCTCCTTTTGGAAGATAACGTACCCATTGTACCTTTTCTTTTACTTCCGGCACTGCTTTAACAAACCAATCAGATTCAGATGGTTTCTCTACAATAAGACCTCCTTGAATCTTCTCTGATAAATCATTAGTAATAATACGCTCACTGAATAAGTTTTTGAACCATTTTAATATATTCATAATTTTATTATACAAAACCTCCTGCATTACTGCAAGTAATACTTGTATAGTTATTACTTAGTTATAAGTCATAGTAAAAAAAGCTTATTTTGTAAGCTCTTTTTACTATCTAATATTATAATTTAGTTATAACTACACAAATAATATACAGAAGAATACAATAATATAGCACATGAAGATTTTGAAATCTTCGTCACGTACATATTTCATATTTACTATTATTTAGAATTTAGATACAACTGATAAACGTCATCAGAAATTAGAATTGGTGATTGGTTTCCTGACTTATATGTTATAAGCTTTCTACCTTTTACAAAGAATTCTTTAAATTCTTCTGCAGTCATTGATTTTCTTGCTTGTTGCAATACTATCAATTTTTCGTCATTTGAGTTAGCGTTGAGCATTTTTTCAGACCAAGTATCACTTGCTCCAAATACTCTTCTTACTGCAAATTCTTTACGTACATTATTTATCTGCTGTTGTGAAGCGTCTTTTCCATGAATTTGTTTTACCAACTCATCTTCAATTCGTTTCACCGATTGCGGATCTTTACCTGATTTTTCCCATTCTTTTGTAGCGCTTTGAATTGCATTATCTCGTAATTCTGCTTTCTTATTTTTAATCCTCCACTCTTTATTTTTAGCGTCCCAAGCAAGTGATTCACGTGTAGGAGTAAATCCTATAGCACGTACCAGCGCTTCATATCGTGTGTATACTAAAGGTTTTTTAGTAGTTACATCTTCCAATGCTTTACCAGAAGACGTTACAACACCATAATTTGCCCCTGATATCGCTTTAAGTGGATTACCAACCATATCAGGTAGTAATCGAGACATACCCTCAAGTGTGTTACCTTTAATAAGTAATTCAACACCTTTTGGAATACGATTCAGGAATATGTTTCCTACTGCTCCGATATAGTTTCGTACATCAGATAGAACGTCTACGACTTCTTTATTTTCAACCTGTTCTGCTACTTTAGTAACTGCCATTAAGTCGATAGCTACTCGATCACTCATATCAATACCGAGAAATGCTGCTGGAAGTCCTTTTTCAAGCGCAATTTGCCATTTAGTCAGTTCTTCTTTGTCATCTTCACCAAATAGACTTCTCATCACGATTTGGAATAGTT
>CAZYBY010000369.1:0-8700 GCA_964645385.1 uncultured Sphingobacterium sp. | reverse complement strand
CATTATTATGGCTGGAGGAATTGGTAGTAGATTTTGGCCAATTAGTAAAACAAATCACCCAAAGCAATTTTTAGATATTCTTGGCACCGGTGAAACACTTATACAACAAACATATAAGCGTTTCTTAAAAATTTGCCCAGCTGAAAATATATATATCGTTACAAACGAGACTTATCGTGGACTGGTTAATGAGCAATTACCTCAGATTCCGAATACTCAAATTTTAGGCGAGCCTGTTGCAAAAAATACCGCTCCATGTATAGCATATTCTTGTCATAAAATTCACAAAAGCAATCCAGATGCCGTTGTCGCAGTAGCACCTTCTGATCATTTGATTTTGAATGAAGATGAGTTCTGCAAACAAATTAACAAAGCGCTAGAAACTGCTTCTACCAATGATTATTTAATTACTCTTGGAATAAAACCTACCCGTCCGGATACTGGTTATGGTTATATTCAATACCTTGATTCTACTAATGACGACGGTCATTTCAAAGTGAAAACTTTTACAGAAAAACCGAATTTAGAACTTGCGAAAACTTTCATTCAAAGCGGAGATTTTCTCTGGAACGCTGGTATTTTCGTGTGGAGCACTAAAAGTATACTCAAGGCTTTTGCAAAATATTTACCAGATATCAATGATATTTTTGCAGAGGGAAAATTGTATTATAATACTTCTCAAGAAGCAAACTTTATCGAAAGGTCATACACTCATTGTAGTAATATTTCCATCGATTATGGTATCATGGAAAAAGCAAACAATGTACATGTATATGCAGTCGATTTCGGTTGGTCTGACTTAGGAACTTGGGGTTCTTTGTATACAGTTTTAGAAAAAGATTACGTAGGTAATGCAGTAGTATTCCCTAAGAATGTAATTATGTACGATTCTAACAATTGTATCGTAAATACTTCTACAGAAAAGTTGGTCGTGATTAAAGGCTTAGAAGACTTTATAGTGGTAGATTCTGGAGATGTACTTCTTATCTGCCCTAAAACTCAAGAGCAAGAGATAAAACAAATTGTAGCTGATATTAAAATGAAAAAGGGAGAAAGGTATATTTAATACCTTATCCTTTCTTTAAAGTGAATGCGAAGGTAGTACCCACTCCTTTTGTGCTTCTTACATTAATTGTTTGATCGTGGGCTTCTATAATATGTTTTACAATAGATAATCCTAGTCCAGTTCCACCTTCATCCCTTGAACGGCTTTTATCAACTCTATAAAACCTTTCAAACAATCTAGGTAGATGCACTTCATCAATGCCAATACCATTATCTGAAACTTCAACAAGGATATTTTCATCCATATCGTATAAACCTACTTTTGTATAGCCATTTTCTTTTCCGTATTTAATCGAATTTACAAGTAGATTTATAACAACTTGACGAATTCGATCTTTATCGGCTTCAACTATGAATGGTATATCACAGCCTTCTTTGAATTCTAACTGAATATCCTTTTCTGCAGCTTTCATATCCATGCTATCCAAAATATCATGAATAAGATCGTGCACATCAAAAATCTCAGTTTCCATCGTTAAAAAACCCGATTCTAATTGAGAAATAGCTTCAAGATCTTCTACCAAAGAGGCAATCCTATCAGTACCTTTAGCTGCTTTCTTTAAAAAGTGAATTAATACTTCTTGGTCTTCCCATGCTCCATCTAGTAGAGTGTTGATGTAACCTTGAATATTAAATATTGGAGTTTTCAACTCGTGAGAAACATTACCCAAAAATTCTTTTCGATAACGCTCCATCGTTCTTAGTTGCTCTATTTCACTCGATTTGTCTTCAGCCCAATCTCGTACCTCTCTTTCCATTTCCTTAATGGGATCAAGCATATTGATATCAGAGGGTTTCGGATTAACTTTTAAGCTATGAATATTCTTATAAACGAGTTTGATTTTTCGATAAATAAAAACTTCGATTGAATATAAAAACAGAAAATAGGAAAATAGGAATACAGATGCTGATAAAATTAATACATGAAGTAATTTAGTTATTAAAAAATAAGATACAATTCCTACTAAGAAGGTCAATATTACAGATGCAAATAAAGAAATACTTCTTGGAGTAGGGTTTTTATTCATTCTTAAATTTCAAACTTATAACCGACACCTTTAACAGTAGCAACATAATCATCACCTAATTTTTCTCTTAGTTTTCTGATATGTACATCTATTGTTCTATTTGTTACCACTACAGAATCCTCCCAAATATTATTCAGAATTACTTCTCTTGTGAATACTTTACCAGGTTTAGATGCTAATAAATAAAGAAGTTCGAATTCTTTTTTTGCTAAAACAATTTTTTGCCCGCGTTGAAAAACTAAATAAGCTTCTCTATCAATTACTAAATCTCCAATTTCAAGTTTGTTTTCAACATCAGTATCTGCCTGAGTATTTCTCCTAAGGATGGCGTTAATTCTAGATATTAGTGCTCGTGGTTTAATAGGCTTAGCGATATAATCATCGGCTCCTACGTTAAAACCAGAAATTTCTGAGTACTCTTCACTTCTTGCGGTTAAAAATACAATGAATGTTGATTTAAACTCAGGAATAGCACGTAATTGACGGCATGTTTCGATACCATCTAATTTTGGCATCATGATGTCTAAAATAATTAATTCAGGTAGATGCTTTTTAGCAGCAGCAATAGCTTCAACTCCATTAGAAGCTGTGTAAACTTGATAACCTTCTTTCTTCAAATTATATTCTATTAACTCTAGAATATCTGGTTCATCGTCTACAATTAAGATTTTTTGCTTGTTATTGCTCATGTCATTTGTTTGCTTCGAAAGTACTTCGACAATAAGACTAATGAGTTAAAGTTATGTTAAATAATTGTTAATTAGTTCAACAATTTCTTAACGAATGAATTAAGCTCTTCTCCTCTTAAATTTTTAGCTAAAATCTTACCGTCCTTATCTATTAAATAAGTAGCTGGAATGGCTTCTACTTTGTATTTTGCAGCTGCCTCAGAACCCCAATATTTCAGGTCAGAAACATGTGTCCATGTTAACTTATCTTCCATTATTGCATTTGTCCAGTCTTCTTTATTTTTATCTAAAGATACCCCATAAATTTCAAAACCTTTACTTTTCATTTCGTTGTATAACTTAACGTTATTGGGGTTTTCTTTACGACAAGGTCCACACCAAGATGCCCAAAAATCAATTAAAACAACTTTACCTCTAAGAGAGCTTAATGCAATTTCCTTACCTTCAGGATCGTTCATTTTAATCTCAGGAGCTACACTCCCAACTGCTAAATTTGCGTACTCAGCAAACTTATCTGAATATTGTTTTGTGTATTCTGTACTTGGAATTTTGTCTTTATACTCGTTGATCACTGAATTAATAAAATCATAGTTTTCATCAATATTTAAGTATGATAATGCATAAAAATCAATAAGCATTAATTTAGATTTATTGATGTAATCTTTGATTTGAGTAACCTGATTATTCATTGTTTCGTTATACTTCGCCTCAATTTCAGCAGCTTTAGCCTTAGATTCTGCCTCAGGCAAGTTTTGTGTCGCGGCATATTCGTTTTGAAGAGTCTCAACAGTTTTATAAGTATTATATAATATGCGGTTTACATTTTGAATATCTAATGAAGCTTCAGAACCTTTAACTTCATATTGATCCATACTTTTCTTAGCATCTACTGTTAATTCAATATGAGATGAATTATCAACTAATAAATCAATTGCTCTAATATTTGAGAAATTTAATCGATATATACCTTCAGTTTCTGCAGTACCTACGAATTTGAATTTTCCATTTTCACCAATTTGAAATGAGTCAATTATAGCACTTTGACCTGTTATCTTTTCTAAATAAACAGTTTTTGCTTCAGAACCTGTTATTGTTCCTTCTATAACAAAACCATTGTTTGTGCTACAAGCAGCTATGGTTGCAGCGGCAATAAATAAGAATATTTTTTTCATTTTGTTTGATTACTTATTTGTTCATTGAAGTGACCTTGTCTGATGCCAGGTAGGCTTGCTTCAACTATGTATGTATTTTTTTATTGTAGATAAAAGACGCTTCGACGAACCTCATTACTCACTACTCACTACTATTTCTCCAACTCCTGAGATAGTAATTTGTTTGCTTCTTTAGGGTCTAATTTACCTTTAGCCAATTTCATTACTTCGCCCATAAATAGGCCGGTCAAGCTTTTCTTACCAGCTTTATATTCGGCAACTTTTTCAGGATATTTAGCCATTGCTTCATGAATAAACCCTAAAATATCGTCGTTAGAAGTACTAATAATTAAGTTTAATGAAGTCGCTAGTTCCAAAGCAGATGTTCCTGTATTTTTTAAAAATGCTGGAAATAATTGTTGATTGGCTGTAGTAATATTCACTTTCCCATCATCTACAATTGCAATCAATTCTGCAATTTGAGAAGCTTTTAATGGAAATGAGTTAATTTCTATAGCCTGCTCATTAAGGTAAGACTTAATAGCACCCATCAACCAGTTTGCTGCTGCCTTATAGTTTTTCGAGTGCTTAGTAATTTCAATATAGTATAATGCTATTTCTTTTTGTTCAAGAATATTTTGAGCATCGTATTCTGATAAGCTAAATTCTTGTGTGAACTTTTTAAACAGCTCATCAGGTAAGGCTGGCATATTACTATGAACATCCTGAATGTAATTTTCTGTTAAGAAAACTGGTGGTAAATCAGGCTCTGGGAAATAACGATAATCATTAGCCATTTCTTTAGAACGCAATACAGATGTGGTACCCGAAACTGCATCAAAATTCAATGTATTTTGGTCAATATGTCCACCTGCTTCAATAACATCAATCTGACGTTTTACTTCGTATTCTATAGCTCTTTGCACGTTTCTGATTGAGTTTAAGTTTTTGACTTCGCAACGATTACCAAAATTAGAATCGCCTTTTTTGCGAACAGAAATATTCGCATCGCATCTTAAACTACCTTCTTCCATATTACCATCACAAATGTCGAGATAACGTACCAATTTTCTAATTTCAGTTAAGTATGCACCAGCTTCCTCAGCTGAACGAATATCGGGTTCAGATACGATTTCAATCAATGGTACTCCGGCTCTGTTTAAGTCGATTAATGAATCATACATATCCTGATCGTGGATACTCTTACCAGCATCTTCTTCCATGTGAATACGAGTAATTCCAACTCTTTTCAATGAACCATCTTTCAATTTAACATCTAAATGTCCTTTCGTACAAATAGGTGTAGTATCTTGAGTAATTTGATATCCTTTTGGTAAATCAGCGTAAAAGTAATTTTTACGAGCATATTCATTTTCCAATCGAATCTGGCAATTTAATGCTAAGCCCATTTTTACAGCATAATTAATTACCACTTCGTTTACGCGAGGTAATGTACCTGGGTGTCCGAGTGTAATTACACTGACATTCGTATTAGGATCATCTCCAAAGCCAGCAGAATCAGAAGCATAAGCTTTACTTTGGGTAGATAATTGAGCATGTATTTCTAAGCCTACAACGGCTTCATATTGATCGTAAATCGTATTAGACATATTGCAAAGGTATAAAAATTGGGTCTTAATATTTCACCCATTCGGCTATTTCTGAGGATATTATTCTCGACTGAGCTCTCCATTCTCTTCTTTTTTTATCGCCAGCTATTTCGTATCTGAATGCAGAATATAAATTTCTTGCTCGTTTGCTGTAGTAATGACTCACTAATCCACAAACTATTATCACAAAAATGGCAATGCTAACTGACAATAAATTTACATATAAACTCAACACTAAAATATATACTATATAAAATATTAAGTATAAGAATGTAGTTAGTGCAAAATGAGTTCCCAACACAAAACATTTATCCTTGAAAAGCTTATTAGATAAGCGTTTTGGGAAAGAATATGGAATTTGATTAAAAATAAATCCGATTAAGAAAAACGGGAAAAGTGCAATAATATCGATCGAATGAATTAATAAATTAATCCAACGCTTAATTCTTGATTTTACTTGTAATTTCTCGATTGTAGAATGTGTAATTCCATATTTTTTCAAATGCTTTTTAAAATCAACTAAAGCAGATGTTAAGGCACTTTTCAATTCACCATCAGAACTGTTGATTAATTTTGCAGTTTTCTTCCAAACAGCTAAATCATCGATGTTTTCCTTACGTGTTACTATTTCCTCGAATATATATTCATCTTGTGTTTCTTCTACAACTGGTAAAACAGATCTTAAATCAGTTTCAACATCATTTGTAATATCATTTAAGGCTTTATTTGGATTGTCTTTATATTTTGAAAAATAAGGGTTTAAAGAAAAAGGTTCCGATGCCTCTAAGAATATTCTACCTCCAGAATTTACCATACTTTGCATGGTAATCCCTACAGTTGCCATTTCAACCCCAAGCTTAAAATCACTACGTTCTTCTGCCATCATAGCAATTTTAGCAGCTCCTTTATGAAGCTTTCTAAGCTTACGTTCTGTCTCACAATTAGCCTCAGGAAATATAATAATAGCTTCGTTTCGCTTCAAAATATCATAACAGATATCAAAGGTTTCTGTATTTTTCTCTAAACTGCTAAAACCGTCTCTCATCCTAAAAATTGGAATCAAGTTAATTTTACCCAATAATTTAGCAACCCATTTCTTTTTGAAAATATCACCACGTACTAATACATGAAATCTTCTTTTTGAAAAAATCATGATTAACACACCATCTAAATGAGCTGTTGTATGATTGGCACATACAACTAATGGCTTTCCGTTATTTAATTTTTCTAAATTCTTAATATGATGTTTACCGAAAAACAATTCGGCACTCACTCTCAATAAAAATTTAAGAATCGTATATACCATTAGTTTAAATATGATTTAGATTTTTCTAAGGCTGATGAAATTCCTTCGACATTCTTTCCTCCAGCAGTAGCAAAAAAGGCTTGTCCGCCTCCGCCACCTTGAATTTCCTTACCTAATTCTCGAATTATTTGAGATGCATTTAACTTCTTTTGTTCAACTAAATCATCTGAAATCATTAATGCTAAATGGGGCTTTTGATCAATTTCAGCAGCTAATAAAAAATAAGAATTTGAAAATTCTTGTTTCAACTCGAACAATAAATTCTTTATCAAATCAACGTTTCCAAGTTCTACCTTTTCTGCTAAGAAATGAATACCATTTACAGATGTGATTTTTGACTTTAATTCATCTTTTAATGAACCAGCTTTCTCTTGTAAAAACTTATCTAATTGCTTTTTAACCTTAGTGTTCTCATCAAGTAATTGTTCTACAGATTTTTGTAAATCAACCGGATTCTTAAGTATTGATTTTATACTAGATAATAATTCAGCTTGTTCATTTAAGAAGTTTAAGGCCTTACTAGAAGTTATAGCTTCTATTCTTCGAACACCTGCAGATACAGCAGATTCAGAGCTTATTTTAAACAAACCTATTTCTGATGTATTCTTAACATGTGTACCACCACATAACTCTTTAGAGAATGTATCATCAAATGTAATTACTCTCACGAAATCGCCATATTTTTCGCCAAATAAGGCAGTAACACCTGAGTTAATTGCTTCTTGATAAGGAACATTTCTTTGCTCTTTCAATGCAATTTGAGCGGCAATTTTATCATTCACAATAGCTTCTACTTTTGAAATCTCTTCATCTGTTAATTTAGCAAAATGTGAAAAGTCGAAACGTAAATATTCTTCATTTACCAATGATCCTTTTTGATTAACATGTGTACCTAAAACTTCTTTCAAGGCTGCATGCATCAAATGCGTTGCAGAGTGATTCTTAGTAGTGTAAGCACGTTTTGCACTATTCACTTGAGCTAAGAATTTTGCGTTGATATTTTTTGGTAATGAGTTTGTAATATGAATTGTTTGATTGTTTTCTTTTTTAGTATCGATGATTTGAATTTTATCACTTGAATCTTCAGTAGAAACTAGAACGCCCTTATCTCCTACTTGACCTCCACTTTCAGCATAGAAAGGTGTAATATTTAATACAATTTGATATAGCTCTTTTCCTTTAGCAGTTACTTTACGATACTTCAAAATTTCAGATTCCGACTCTAATTCATCATAGCCTACAAAAGTTACTTCTTCGGAATTCAGAACAACTACCCAATCGTCTGTATCCACTAAGGTAGCAGCTCGAGATCTTTGTTTTTGTTCATCCAAAGCTTTGTTGAAGCCATCTATATCTACATTCCAGCCCTTTTCAGAAGCCATCAATTGTGTCAAATCTATTGGGAAGCCATAGGTATCGAATAATTCGAATGCAAATGTTCCTTCGATAATATTATTTGTAACTTGATATTTTTCGAAACGTTGAATTCCAGAAGCTAAGGTTCTTAAAAACGAAGCCTCTTCTTCCATAATTACTTTTTTAACGAAATCTTTTTGATCAACAATTTCAGTAAATACACCTTCAAATTGCTCAGCAAGAATATCTACCAATTTATATAAAAATGGTTCCTTAATATCTAAGAAAGTATAAGCATATCTAACTGCTCTACGTAAAATTCTACGAATAACATAACCAGCTTTTACGTTAGAAGGTAATTGTCCATCCCCAATACAGAATGCAATTGCACGAATATGATCCGACATAACACGCATTGCTATATCAGTCTTTTCGTCTTTACCGTAAGGAATACCACAATGCTGAGAAATGTATTGAATTAAAGGTTGAAAAATA
>CAZYBY010000368.1:0-7376 GCA_964645385.1 uncultured Sphingobacterium sp. | reverse complement strand
AACATTATAATCGCCCATGATGATGATGTTTTTACTCTTACCGAATGAATTGATATAATTCACAATTGAATTGGCTTCTTGTCCGCGTGTAGCAGTTTCTGCAGAACCGCTACCAGCTTTGTAATGTAGTACAATAACTGTGAAATAAATACTGTCTTTCGTTTTTACACTATTACTATCGTTATATAAAAAATTGAATGCTGTAATTTCTCGTTGAACAATACTCACTGTATCCTGACTAAGAAGAGTGAATTTGTTTGAATTATAGAATATCGTATTGGTTAAAGAAGCGTCAGCTCCTGCTTTAGATAACCTACCTCTTCTCCAAGTAGTAGTTCCGTTTGTGTTTAATGCTCCAGTTAATACATTTTGAGCATAATCTGCAGTGCCTGAAAGTTCATTCACGCCGATAATATCTGGCTGAATATAATTTACAATCGTGCTTAAAAGAGGATTTTTTACTGAAGGCTCTTTATTCGTTTCTCCATACCTAAACAAATTATATTGCATAATTCGAATAGTGTCCTGAGAGAATGCCGAAAACTGCACAAAGCACAGTATTCCAAGCATTATTAACAATGTTTTATTTTTAAGCATCTTTATTCAGCAAAATAGCTAACAAAGGTAAAAATATTTTCCCGCTTGTTTATTAAGTAGATATTAACATTTTGAAGAGTTTTTACTAGAATTTAGCACATGGAATTGGTCTTCTGTTATATTTTGAATTTTTGCTGAATTTTAAGCCTCCATTAAACTCATAAACTACTGATATTTCGTGACTTCCACCCGATTTTTGGAACAATCCTGAAGTTGTGATATCATATGAGTAACCAACCCTCAAAGGACGATCTTCCATAGAATAGCCTAATAGGATTACAAATGCATCGTTATTCAAGTAATCTTTAGCATTTAATCCTGTAATTGGAATGCCTCTATACCATAAGCCGAGCACTAAAGGCTCATGATTATAATAAACTCCAAGATCTAATTGATCGAAATTACCTTGCTTTTTAAAGTTGAAACTTGGCATAATCGATTTTTTAGCTCCAGAAGTATTCAAATCGAATGTATAGGCTCCATGTAAGGTATATTTTCTAGGAATATGACTATCAAAACCAATAAACGACTCATTAGGCTCTGTTAAATGATGAGCAGCAAATCCTATAAATGCCTTTTCTGAATACAATAAAGCCCCAACATTATAATCTAAAAAACTTACGTTGAAATATTTATTTGCTTCGAAAGAAGGGCCTCCACCTCTCTCTAATTGGTCATTAAACAACAATCTCGAAAAATCTAAATTCTTTTGTGAGTAAGCTACATGGAAACCTGTTCTCAAGTTTAATTTCCTTGTGAGCTTAACATCGTAAGCATATAAGCCACCAATAGTCTGATAAGTTAATGCACTCATTCCAGCTCGATCTTGCATGACATATATTCCTAAACCACTTCTCAAGGCAGACCAATTAAAATCGTACGAAGCCGAATAAGTAACGAATCCATTGTCCAATGCACCCGGCCATTGGTTTCTGTAATTTAACACTAAACGTTGATGCTTATTGGCTCCTGTGAACGCTGGATTTAAATACAATGGTGTTGCATACGACTGAGAAAATTGAGGATCCTGCGCGGAGGCTAATAGCACATGCGTTAGGATGATCAATAATAATGTCAATCGTTTCATTTTTTACTTACTTTTTGTTTGTCGGAGCGAGGACGCTCCGACGAACGGAATATAACTTTCCAACTTTTATTTTGTTTGTCGGAGCGAGGACGCTCCGACGAACAGACACTCCGACGACGGATGTTCCGACGAACTTCCTTCAAACTAATTTTACCTCAACAATAACAAGTCTCCTGTTGTTGTTTTCTTCGTTCCATCGGAGAAGAATAACTCTACTTTCCAAACATAGACATCTTGCTTACACAAAACCCCTCGGTAATATCCATCCCAACCAATTTTTATATCTCTACTTTCGAAAAGTAATTCTCCCCATCTATTGTACACTGTAAATCGATAGTCTTCGGCACCTTCAACCATCGGATAAAACACATCGTTGTTGTATTCTCCTTTCACCACAAAACCACCATTACCACCATTCGGATTTGGTGTAAAAGCGTTCGGGACCTTAATATTTCCGCCGCTTTCAGCCTTTAAAGCTTTTTCAACTAAAAAGGTATCCATACACCCAAATTCATTCTTTGCAATTAAAGTGATGTTATACTCTCCTGCTTGCAAATAATAATGCGTAGGTGACACTTCTGTAGATGTAAACCCATCTCCAAAATCCCATAAAAACTGACTTGCATTTTCACTCAAATTGAAAAGAACCATCGGGTCGCTTGGAATGAAAACAACTTTTGGTTGTGCAATAAAATATGCTCTTGGAGAACCATATACTTCTACACTATCTACATGCACATCTAATGCTTGTCCGCCCTTACCTCTTGCAATTAAACTGATAGAATATGTTCCGCCTTCGACATAAGTATGAACAGGATTTTCTTCATTCGATTTGAAACCATCTCCAAAATCCCACTCATATTCATCTGCATACAAACTAGTATTTGAAAATTGAATCGTTAATGGTGCACAACCAATTCCTGTTCCTGTAAATCGCACCACTGGTGTTGGTGGCTCTATCGTTGCAATTCTTCGAATAGTATCTGAACATTGACTGTTCGACACGATTAATGTAACTGTGAAACTTCCCGGATTCGCATAAGTATGGCTAGGCGCATTTGCTAACAAGGTACTATCGCCATCGCCATAATACCATTTATAAGTAAATCCTGCTTGTATATTTTGATTAACAAAACTGAATGTTGATGATGGGAATTTTATGGTAGAATTTGGAATAAAAAAGTCGGCCGTAGGCACAGGAAGTATATGCACTCTTTGTGTATACTCATCGCTGCAACCATAAGCTGAAGTAGCAACTAAACGAACAATTGAGGTTTGCTCTACAGCTGAGCTATTAGTAATAGTGATACTCGGATTAGCATTTGTATCTACTAGATTATTATCTACATACCATGCGTATGTTAAAGTGTTTTCTGAAATATTTTGTGTTTGAATTTTAAGTGGACTGCAAGAAAGTGTATCATCTAAATTAAATCCTGCAAGTACTTTTGGATATACAGAAATTGTTCTGTAAAAAGTATCAACACAATTAAATCCATTTTCGACTGCAAGCATAATTTTTCGTTCTATTGGAACACGAGTTGTATTCACGAAGGTTTTGCTAAACGTAGTATTTGAATTTGTACTCTGTTCACCATCACCGAAATCCCAATGATAACTAATACCTGCAGTAGATTGATTCGTAATGTTTAAAGTTAATGGCTCGCAACCTGCAGAAACATCTGTAATAAAATCTGCATTGGGTTGAGGTAAAACTCTAACAAAAATTGTTGTATCATCAATACAACCAAATAGAGAAATACATCTTAATTTAATTTGATAAAATTGATCAACACCAGTTGTGTTTACTATTTCAAATTGCTTATTCTGTGAAGAGTCTACAAGTGAATTGTTGAGATACCAATAATATTTATTTCCGTTAATAGATCTATTATCAGTAAACGCTCTATACGGAGAACACTGAACTGTATCTATAGTAAATCTTGAACTAACAGATGGATTGATGATAATATTTTGTGTAGAAACAGTATTACATGAATTTGCATTAATTGATATTAATGTAACAGTGCGTTGAATCGGAGCTGTAGTGTTATTAATATAATTATGCTTAACCGTTGAATTGCTTGATGTAATTAATGAATCACCATCACCAAAATACCATTTATAAGAAGAAGCTGCATTGGATGAATTTACAAATCTAAATGTATCTGGCGAGCAAGAAGAAATTTTATCAGGACTAAAAATTGAACTTGGTAAAGGGAAAACTTTTGTTGTTTTAAAAACTGTATCTCTACAACCAAATGAGTTTGTAAGGATTGCTCTGCTGGTATAAGTTATAGGGTTACTTGTTAAATTCGTAAAGATATGTTTTGGTGCAGGCTCTGTTGATGATTGTGCATCACCAAATTCCCATTGATAACTTACAATGCCTGGGAAAGTAGGAAAATTTACAGCAAGTGGAGAACAGCCACTATCTACATTTGTTGCAATAGTAAATGTTTGATCAGGAAAAACTAAAATCGGAATAAATGCAGTATCTGTACAATTCTGAGAATTCCGTGCAATTAATGAAACATTATATATTTTAATCTGACTAGTATTGTTTGCAAATTGATGAGAAGGACTAGGTAAATTACTTGTATTTCCATCATCAAAATTCCAAGTAAATGTAGTTGCGCCTGTTGATGAATTTAAAAAATTTACTGGACTTGGAATACAACTAGGAATAGCACTGACTGCAATTCCAGCGGTAGGATTTGGGAACACGACTATCGTTTTCACAATCGAATCCTTACAACCAAAAGTAGTTTGAGCAACTAACTTAACTCTTATTGTATCGTTGCTAGAACCATTATTTATAAAGGTTCTCTGAGAGTTTGTGATTGTACTGAATGTAGAATTTCCAACTTTCCATACATAAAAATTAGGATCAGCATTTGAGCTAATATTACTAAAGTTTACAACTAAAGGTGAACAACCTGATGTAACACTTGGATTGAAATTTGCAGTTGGAGGAAACTGAACATTTAGTTGTTGAATGATAGTATCTGGACAAGAATTTGCAGACTGAACAATTAAACGAACATTATATAAACCAGGTGTAGTAAAAGTATGATTCGGGTTAGTTTGAGTTGAAGTATTATTTACTCCTGAAGCGGGATCTCCGAAATTCCAAGAACGAGTTGTAATTGCATTACCATGGAATTGAGTAGATGCATCCGAGAATGATGCTTGTTGATTTACACATACACTTGCCACATTAAAACCTGCAACTGGTGTTTTGTAAATGGTAACAGTACGAGTTCTATTATGAACACAACCATTTGCTGATACTACAGACAAACGAATGGTACTTGTTGCAAAAAACTTTCTTGCACTTGGAGTTTGCCCAGTAAAATCTATCAGCCCATCATCATTAAAATCCCAATTCCACTGAGTAGCATTAAGAGATAAATCGGTAAATGTTACTACTAAAGAATCGCAACCGCTAACATTTCCGGATGTGCCATTTTGCGAGAAGTTAGATGTTGGTCGAGGTAAAACATATACTGTTTTTATAAAGGTATCACTACAAGAAAAACCTGCAGGATTTGTAACAATTAATCTAACATTAAATGATGTAATTGTTGCACCAGTATTGGTATATGTATGAGAAGGATTAGTTGCTGAACTTGTGCCAGCATCTCCAAAACTCCAAGCGTAATTCATCCCTACTGTGCTTGCATTTGTAAAGCTTATACTTGTTCCTCCACAAACTGTGTCGATAGAAGTAAAGAAAGCATTTGGAGGATCGATAATAGTGATTGTTCTAATTGCTGTATCTACTCCACAAAAACTACTATCTAAAAGCATAATAGAATAAGTACGCGGACGAGTTGGACCACCTGGGAACGAAATTGTTCTAGCAGCACTTGGTGGCCAAGGAATCCAAGCTGTAACGCTATCCAAACCTGGTCCTTTGTAATTTGGGATTATCCATCGTTCGTACCTTTGTTGTGCATTCCCATCGAGCACACAATTTCTGACAGTATTATTCGTAAAAGTTACAGTGGTATCTGGGTAACATAATGTGGTTTTATTCGCGTTAATTACGGCCGAATCTTTATCATAAACTTGTATTGGTCCGTATGTATTTGTTGATACAACACTTCCTGTGCATCTGTTGCGAGCTGTTAAAGTAACAACAGTATTACAACTAACAGTTTTACGTTGATATAAGTGTGGAATAGTATCTCCAACACTAGTATAATCAAGAGTGTCGACAGGTGTACCATCACCAAAATCTAAAGTAAAAACAGTAGTTACAGAAACATTAGTTGATTTATTTACAAACTGAATTACGTTCGGTGCACAGACGGTGGTTACACTACCTGTAAGTGGAGCAATTTGTGCAATTACACTTCTTTCATTTACAAAATGAGCTTGAATAACACAGGCAGGTGCTGTTTGAGTTATTGTGATTAAATAAGTGTCGATTGCTGCTGGATATACATGTGTTAATACTTGTCCGGCTAGAATGCCGAGAGCAAAATTTTGCACAGCAGTACCATCCCCCCAATTAATAGTTGATGCTGAAAGTGCGTTTACATTGATAAATGAAAGGGTAACGTTTGCCGGACTTGGACCGATCATACAATTCACATAAGTCGGACTTGTTGAAGTATCACCAGCGGGATCGATAAGGGCAATACATTGTGATTTCGCTTGAAAAGCAGTCAAGCAAAGGGCAATAAAAAAGAATAATAGATATTTTAATCTAAGCCTGCCTCTCACAAATTGTTGTACGTTACTCGGTGTTGTTTGTTACAACAACAAAGATAATATAAGCTTTGTATTAGTTAAGCTTTTCTGAGAGTAGTTTTATTTCGATTAGCGGTGAGATATTTTCGTATAAAATCCCATAAACCGTTCTGCAAATAGGGATATGAGCCTTTACGGTACGGTTTATTTCGTGAATACATTTTACGGCATAATAGCCTTCTGCAATCATACCCATTTCGAATTGAGCAGATTTTACAGAATAACCTTTCCCAATCATATTTCCGAAGGTTCTATTTCTACTGAACTGAGAGTATGCAGTTACTAAAAGATCTCCTAAATAAGCTGATTCTTTAATATCCCGATTGATTGGATGCACAGCTGCAAGGAATACTTCCATTTCTCTGATGGCATTTGAAATTAATACCGATTGGAAGTTATCGCCATAATTTAATCCATGGCAAATTCCTGAAGCAATAGCATATATATTCTTTAATACAGCAGCGTATTCAGTACCATAAATATCGTCGCTTGTAGTAGTTTTGATATAACGAGTATTTAGGAAGCTTGCAAAAGTTTGAGCGTTTTCTAAATCCTCACATGCAATGGTTAAGTAGGATAGTTTTTCTAGGGCAACCTCTTCAGCATGACAAGGGCCACTGATTACGAGGATTTGCTGAACAGGTACTTGGTAAATTTCTCTGAAGTAATCACCAATAATTAGATTATACTCAGGAACAATCCCTTTAATTGCTGATACTATAAATTTCGATTTGAATACTTCAGGATTGATACCTTGCAAAGAAGTATGTAAAAAGGCTGCAGGAATAGCGAAAATGATGCAATCAACATCATCAATAATCTTATTCATATCTGAACTAACATGATCTGGATTGATATGTAATTCAGCAGATCTCAGATAATTTAAGTTATGACCGTATTTACGGATATTCTCGATAGCGTTTTCATCTCT
>CAZYBY010000367.1:0-2658 GCA_964645385.1 uncultured Sphingobacterium sp. | reverse complement strand
AAGAACTAACCCTTGCAAACCTCAACGTTATTGTAGTGCCAAAATCTGATGCGCTTTGTACATCGATTTCTCCATTGAGTTCTTCAACAAGCTGTTTGGTAATGGATAATCCTAGTCCGATGCCTTGGATGTTTTCAATCTCGTTGCTCCTATAAAAGGTGTCGAATATATATGGTAAATCTTTGGATGGTATACCGACTCCAAAATCTTGAATTACAATGCTGAATTTGTTATCTGTACTTGGCATTACACTCACAACAAGTTCTTTCCTTTCGTTAATGCTATACTTTACAGAGTTAGAAATAATGTTCGATAAAATATGTTGTAAAATATCTTTGTCGAGCATAGCGTTAATTTCTTCTTCGCAAAAATTTAAACTTAGCTTAAAATCCGATGGAAGTAATAGATCTATATTATAGCTGATATAAGATTTGATATCTACCAATTCCAAATTCATCTTTGCGATATAAGTTTCCATTCGATTTAAACTTTGTACGCCTTTAATTAATTTCGACATCCGATCTACCTGCTTGCGGATATTGCGCATATGCCTTCTCTCTTTCTGCACATTCATTTCCGTTTGTGGTGAGGCAAGCAACATCTCCATTAAATCTATACTCGTGGTAATACCTGTTAATGGTGTGCGGTATTCATGAGAAATTAGTCGGATGAATTTACTCTTTAAGGAATTCAATTCTTTTTCTTTATTCAAATTCTGAACAAGAATATTTTCATTTTCCATCCTGTTCTTCTCCATCTTTTTGATGTTCCAGAATCGTAACCATAATACCAACACAACAGATATCAATAATAAAAACATGAACAAAAATGTAGGGATAAACCACCACTCTTTGTAAATCTTCACTTTAATATATACTGGTATTTTCGTAATGTATTGCTCCGATAAATTATCGTTGTTTACTACCTTGATGTATAAATAACTGGTGTTGCGTGGTAAACTGTTGATGTTTATTACTGGCACGTTATTCGTACTAATCCAATTGCTGTTTTCATCAGCTCGATAATAATAACTTAAACTTTCTGTATGGTAAAATTGATTAGTGCTGAATCGAATTTGGATAAAATCATCATCTAAGTTTAATATGATTTTTCTGCTGTCGTTTACACTGATAAACTCATTCTCTTTATTTAATTTTAAAATATCGGTAATATGCAGTGAGATGTTGCTAGACTCCTGCTCAACCATACTCGGACGAACACGCTGATAACCGTTTATTCCGCCTAATACAATTTCAGAATTCTGAAGTTTTAAAAATGAAGCATAATTGTATTCCTCGTTTACCAAACCATCGTGTTGATGATAGGTGGTGATCATATTCGTTTTCGGATTGAATAGTATTAAACCATAATAGGTCGGCATCCATAAACGTTCATACTGGTCGGGAATGATAGCAAGTATTTTTGTGTTCGATTGAATTTTATTTTTATCGAATGTTTTGCCAAATTTATTTTTTATACGATCGTATTGTTGCAAGCCAACATCTGTAGCTAGCCATATTTCATTGATGTTTTTCGGATAGATGTAATTAATACTATCGCAAATCAATTCGTTTTTTGCATTAGTATTGAAACGATTGATAACATCAACAAATTTTAAATTCTTATTGAAAATAACAACACCTTTATTCGTAGCACACCATATTTCATTGTCGATTATTCGAATATATCGATAATGCAAATCGAATAAATTAAATCCGTATTTCAATTTGTATAAATCGATTCCACTTGTGTATATGTTTAGAGCTGATAATTCTTTCGAGAGAATATCGTACATATACAAACCATGCAGTGCACCTAAAATTATTTTCGTTTCGCTGAATTTACACATACTTGTAATATGTGGAATGCCACCAGGGAAACTAAATTTATTTACTACTTCTGTTACCTTATGCGTTTTCTTATTCATTTTGAATAAGCCAATACCATCGGTTCCTACGTAAATATCATCGCCTAATTCTAAAGCAGCATAGCTGAGTTTTAAATTAGAATTGATGATTTCTATATCATAAGAATTTTTCTTGCTAAAAAAAGTTTGATTATAGGTGAAATAGTATACATCTCCTTCTTTTGTTTGAACAATTGCTCTCGGAATAAAACTAACTTGAGAAGGAATATTGATGCTTTCGAATGCACCAGAGTTCATCGGGAATACAATTAAACCTTGATTAGTACCAAGTAGAATAGTGTTGCTATTATGATTAATGTTTTCGATTATCGCATTGGCAGGTATTTTAAATTCTTGATTTAAGAATTTCTTCTGCTTGATGTTGTACAGTGTTGTTTTATAATGTTCGAATACCAATACTAAAACTGAATCGTTGATAGCGTCGATATTCGTAATACCTTTAAAACTTGAACCTAAACTTTCGAAATAGTTATTCAGATTTTTATATATTGATAAACCACGAGGCTGAGCATAAAGCAAACCTAAATTATTAAAGTATTTAAGTTCGGAATTCAGAAAATCGATTGTACCATTATATGATTTCCAAAGCTGAAGCGTATTCAAATCGTATGCTAGAATTCCTATTTGTCGGACAGCGATAAACACTTTCCCATTTGCTTCAGCGATTGGAACTTTATTCTGAGGTTTTAGTTTTAATTTTTTAATAATCTCATATTTCTTATTCAGAAAAT
>CAZYBY010000366.1:0-1608 GCA_964645385.1 uncultured Sphingobacterium sp. | reverse complement strand
ACCTGTTTCTTTCGATAATCTTTCATTCTTCTCATGCTCTTGTTCACCACCTAATAGCACAGGTTCGTAGCCATTTGATTTTAATAAATTAATCAATGTTACCCAATGAGCATCTGGCCAAAGCCTGGTAGTCCAACGATCTCCACATCCAGTATTCAACCCAATAAGTTTTGCATTCTTATTTAAGTTCCATTGAAAACCTTTATCTTGGTGATTGTTGAAAACATATTCTTCACCTTGAAATTCCCAGCCCACCATTTCAAAAATCTCTTTCACGTATGATTTTTGCTTTTGCTTACTTACATCATCAAATAAACCAGTACTGAATTTATGCTCAGCAAGTTTATTCATTGGGTAAGCATGTCCATCTTTCAATGTATAACCAAATTTCTGATCGGCATTAATGTCTAGAGATAAAGCGCATGCATCTTTATCTTTATCTAAATTGAAAAGAATATCAAATTTTGTATGTGTAACGTAAAGTACTGATGCGAAATCGTATTTTAATATTTCTTCAATTTCAGTATTCGGTAAAATTGAAGGAGTATGAGTTAACCAAGTGATTTTCGCGTTCGGATATTCCTTACGGATTTTTCTAAGTAAAGGAGTAGTGCGAATGACATCACCGATAGCGCCAAGTTTAATAATTAAAATTCTTTTGCTGATAGGTTGGTATGCTGGACAATCCTCACAATGGTAACCAAATTGTTTATGGGGCTTACAAGGTAAATCACCTCTAAAATGCAAACAATCAAAATTGACTTTTAAGCCTCCTATTACTTCCATATTGGTATAAAAAAATTAACGATTTACGTAGCTGCTAAAATACTACTTTATTTAGATTTCTTCCCGAATAATTTCTTGAAAAAGTTGGTGTAAACGTCCAAATTCAACAATGCGGAATCTGAACTAGCCTTACGGGTGATAAAAATACCGATAGGAGTTAAAATGAAGCTCGCCATCCACATTCCTTGCCATACCGGCACAACATCCTGCCTAGCCATCTTCTCGCCAGTTATAGAGAGAATATGAAAGAATATAAAGAAGAATATTGAAATCACGATAGGCATACCTAAACCACCTTTACGGATAATCGCTCCAAGGGGAGCGCCGATAAAGAAAAGAATCATACAGGCAAATGGTAAAGTGAACTTACGGTGTTCTTCAATTTCATGTCGACGAATTTTCTCTTTCATATTATCGAGATCTGTTTTGGCAGATTCCGTATAGCTAGCAACATTTCTAATGGTAGAGAAAGCTCTGCTATAGATCATTGTACGATCTTCTTGTTTAAAATTTCGAATAATGTTCGGATTAAGTTTAGCATTTTCGATCATCTTAACAGAAGAATCTAGCTTGAAACTCTTATTCATAGAAGTATACAAAGCATAATTCTGATTGAAGAATGCTTTATCTCGAGTTAAACGTTCATTTAAAGAATCCTTGTAGTACTTAAGTTGACTAAGGTTTAACATCGTATAATGATCTTTAAAAAGATTTTCATCAGTACGATTTAATTGAAAAGTGGAGAGATCAAATTTAACTTCATGTTCTTTAAATTTCACACGGGTTAATTGCTTGCGATTATTAATTGTTCCAGGCACACCT
>CAZYBY010000365.1:0-4682 GCA_964645385.1 uncultured Sphingobacterium sp. | reverse complement strand
TATTCAAAAAAACAATACAATATTTTGTCTGTTAAATTGAACTATAACAATATTAACTTAGATTTATATAAAAAACTATTATCTAAAAATTATGGAAAGCAATTCTTCACAAGGCAAATGCCCATTTACGGGTGGAATGTTAAAACAAAGTGCTGGTAATGGGACAGGTAATCGTGATTGGTGGCCAAATCAATTAAAGCTGAACATCCTTCGCCAGAATTCAAACTTATCAAACCCAATGGATGATTCGTTTGATTATGCAAAAGAGTTCAATTCATTAGATTTAAAGGAATTAAAAAAAGAGATTGAAGCATTAATGACCAATTCTCAAGATTGGTGGCCTGCGGATTATGGTCATTATGGCCCATTATTTATTCGTATGGCATGGCATAGTGCAGGAACATACAGAATTTCTGATGGTCGCGGAGGTGCAGGTTCTGGTACTCAAAGATTTGCTCCTTTAAATAGCTGGCCTGATAACACGAATTTAGATAAAGCTCGTTTATTACTTTGGCCAATAAAACAAAAATATGGTCGTAAAATATCTTGGGCAGATTTAATGATATTAGCTGGTAACTGTGCACTAGAATCAATGGGCTTCAAAACATTTGGTTTTGCTGGTGGACGAGAAGATGTATGGGAACCAGAAGAAGATATATACTGGGGTTCTGAAAGTAAGTGGTTAGATGATAAAAGATATTCTGGAGATAGAGAATTAGAAAATCCATTAGCTGCTGTTCAAATGGGATTAATATATGTTAATCCAGAAGGTCCTAATGGAAACCCCGACCCTATTGCTGCTGCAAGAGATATTCGAGAGACATTTGGAAGAATGGCTATGAATGATGAAGAAACTGTAGCCCTAATAGCTGGTGGACATACATTCGGTAAAACACATGGTGCTGCGGACCCAAGTAAGTATGTAGGTAGAGAGCCTGCTGCTGCTAGTATAGAGGAACAAGGCATGGGTTGGAAGAACACGTTCAATTCTGGTAATGGTGCGAATACCATTACTAGTGGTTTGGAAGGTGCATGGACTACTACACCAACGAAATGGAGCAATAACTATTTCGAAAACTTATTTGGTTACGAATGGGAATTGACGAAAAGTCCTGCTGGTGCTCACCAATGGAAACCTAAAGGAGATGCTGGCGCAGGTTTAGTGCCTGATGCACATGATCCATCTAAAAAACATGCACCTTTTATGTTAACTACAGATCTTTCTTTAAGGTTTGATCCAGCTTACGAAAAAATTTCTCGTCGTTTCTACGAAAATCCCGATCAATTTGCAGATGCATTTGCTCGTGCTTGGTTTAAATTAACACATCGTGATATGGGTCCTATCAGTAGATATTTAGGTCCTGAAGTTCCATCCGAAGAGCTAATTTGGCAAGACCCACTTCCAAAACCTACATCTGTTTCTTTGTCGAGTCAAGATATTGAAAGTTTAAAATCAAAGATTGCTGAATCAGGTTTATCTGTTGGTGAAATGGTTTCAACAGCTTGGGCTTCTGCTTCAACATTCAGAGGTTCAGATAAACGTGGTGGTGCTAATGGTGCAAGAATTCGTTTAGCTCCTCAAAAATATTGGGAAGCAAATAACCCTTCTCGATTATCTAAAGTTTTAGATGCATTAGAAAAGATTCAAGCTGAGTTCAATGCTTCAGGAAAGTATGTTTCAATTGCAGACTTAATAGTATTAGCTGGGAATGTTGGAATTGAAACTGCAGCAAAAAATGCTGGACATTCAATTACAGTTCCATTCTCACAAGGAAGAACTGATGCTTCGCAAGATCAAACTGATGTAGATTCGTTTGCTGTTTTAGAACCACAAGCTGATGGTTTCCGAAATTATGCTAAACGTAAGTTCTCTGTAAATGCTGAAGAATTATTAGTCGACAAAGCTCAACTATTAACTTTAACTGCTCCTGAAATGACTGTTTTAATTGGAGGTTTAAGAGTTTTAAATTCAAACTACGATGGATCTAAACATGGAGTGTTTACTAATCGCCCTGAAAGTTTAACAAATGATTACTTCGTAAATTTATTAGACTTGAATACGACTTGGAAATCAGTTTCAGATCATCAAGATGTATTCGAAGGTCGCGATCGTAAAACTGGTGAATTGAAATGGACAGGTACCAGAGTCGATTTAATTTTCGGTTCGAATTCTGAGCTTAGGGCTTTAGCTGAAGTATATGGATTTGCTGGAGAGCAAGAAAAATTCTTAAAAGATTTCGTATCTGCTTGGACTAAAGTAATGAACTTGGATCGATTCGATTTGAAATAAAAAATTAACCTAGATGTTATGAAGGGTGAATAATCATATTCACCCTTTTTTATAATGATGTTTTATAAAAAGCTAATCCATTAAATTTATAAATACCCTCACCATATAAACCTACTAATATTTCCCCCTTATTATTTTTATAAATCGTATTTATTGAATTTGAAGGTAATCCATCTTCAGTAGAGTAATTAATAAATACTTTGCCATCGTATTTCCAAACTCCTGAATCTTCAGTACCTATCCAAATATTTCCCATATTATCTTCATTGATAGTGAAAACTCTTGCCATTGTTTTAATTTGATTTTTTAATCTATGAGTTTCTTGAAAAGAAGTATTACCTAATCCATTTTCCTTTGTAATATTTATAAGCGAATCGTTAGATATTCTATACAATCCTTCGCCATTGTTTCCTATCCAAATATTTCCTTTACTATCTTCAAATAATGCTCTAACCGCTGGCCCCTTCAACCCTTTATCCATATACCATTTGAAACTTTCACCACTATATTTACAAACTCCTAAATAATGTGTTCCAAACCATAAATTCTGCTTACTATCTTTCAATAGAACATAAGAAAAGTAAGGACTCAACATCTTGATTTTCGATTGCATATAAACCCGGTCTGAATCTGAGCGCGGTAAAATAAAATTGTCAAATTCTATATTCGCCTTAAATCTTCCAAGTTGTACAATTCCTTCTTCAAATGAAAACCATAAGCTATTATTTTTTATCTCCCATTTATGTTTTGGAGAAAATGAATCTTTATTGATAGGAATCGTTTTACTTAAAATATTATTACGGTTTATTGAATTTAAACCAATAGCAGTACTCACCCATATTATACCGGTTGAATCTTCTTGAATAGAGGTGATTTGATTCGAACTTAAACCTTTTGAAATGTTGAAATTGAAAACAATATGATCTTTGATTCTATATACACCTTCTCCATTCGTGCCTATCCAATATTCCCCTTTAGAATCTTGAAAAATTGTAGAGACATTATTTCCGTTAAAATTAATTTGAGCATTAACAGAAGTATAAACTAAGCAAAAGAGAAGTTTTAAGAATAAATTATTGAAACGACTATTAATTTTGATCATTACTTAATTTTATTTCTATCGTCGAACCAGAGAACAGAATTCCCTGTATCATATTCATTATTCTCATAATTAGGATTTGTAGGATCAATAATCCATTGCCCATCAACAATAAATTTATACGTATGCTTCCCTGAATTTATATGAAAACTACATACCCATGAACTGTCTTGTTTTATCATAGGAATAGCAGGAGATAACCAATTTATAAAAGAGCCAGATACTCTGACATCCTTGGCATTCGAATAACCTGTAAGTTTAAAGGTATAGTTGGGTTGAACTACTTTCATTGACCCTTTGGGGTCTTCTACCCAATTTCCATCTACTACAAATTTATATTGATAATTGCCAGGTGCTAATACATACAAGCATTTCCATTGATTATTTTCTTTTCTTAATTTAATTTCGTTGCGACGCCAGTTATTAAAATCTCCAGCTAAATAAACATCATTAGCGTATCCAAATGCATTTAGTGTAAAAACAGTAGGTAAACCAATGCTCATTGTTGAATTTATATTCCCATAGCCATCATCCATATTAGTATTACATTTAGGATCTGTTATCCACTTTTTATCTACTATAAACTTGTACTGATAATTTCCATCTTCTAAATAAACAGGTAAAATCCATTTATTATTTTGCTTGAACATTACTGCATCTCGCTCATTCCATTCGTTAAATGAACCAGTAAGAATTACTTTTTTTGCAGATTCATAATTTGTCAATTCAAATGTATAATTGCAAGCAAAGTATATCGAATTATAACCAGAATAGGTATCATCTTCTCTCATTCTATTTTCAGGATCAGCAAACCATTCACCATCTACAATAAATTTATAATAATGCTTACCAGGTGAAATACTTATATCACAATACCAAGCTGTATCTGTTTTAATCATTTTAATATCCTCAGTCGCCCAAGCATTAAAACTACCCGATAAATAAACCTGAGTAGACTTTAATTTACTATACAAAAGAAATCTAGTTTTACCAGCATTTCCTATAGGCTTAACTGTAATTTTGTTTTTAAAAGAATTAAAACCAAATTTTGCCTCTGGATAATAAGTATGATCAAATTCTGTTGTATTTTGATTACTTTGAATAACGAATGGTTTATGAATATCGAATAATTGAGACTGCTTTGCTAAACTCTTAGAAATTTCAACGTTATCCTTATTGGCACTTATAATCTCCCAACCATCGAGTACATAACTATTATTTAATTGTTTCTGACGAAGAGAATCGACAGAAATTTGCATCATATTTATTTTTTGCAAAATACTATCTAAAGAT
>CAZYBY010000364.1:0-2328 GCA_964645385.1 uncultured Sphingobacterium sp. | reverse complement strand
TTTACCTTTTCCATCTCCAATGTTTGCGTACTCATTTGAGTGCTCTTCACATTTTCATCCGCACGTTTAGAGGTGACAGTAACTTCAGCACTTTGAATTGCTTTGCTACTTAGATTTATATTCAGTCTGATATTTTTATTTAAGCGAAGCGTATCAACTTTATTGTTAAAGCCCAAATAAGAGCTTATAACAGTGTATTTGCCAGCAGGTAGAGTTATGGAGTAAAAACCATATTCATTGCTCTGTGTGCCTTTGTTTATTTCCTTAATTAAAATACTAGCACCTAGCAAGCTTTCTCCCGAGAACGCATCTTTCACATATCCACTGATCGTAAAATTAGATTGAGCATAAGAATTGCCAATGCACATTAGAAATGCACACAGCACAATAAGAGTTTTCTTCACTATTCTTTAATAATAACTTGTTTAAACGAATCGTTTTCTGTTGATAATGATATAATGTAAAAACCCTTAGAAATGTTTGGAGGAAGTTCAATTCCCATTAATAATTCTATTGTATCGAAATCACTAGCATATAATACTTTTCCAAGTGCATCGCTTAATTGTAATTTCCAAATTCTATTGTTCCCATTATTTACATTGATGTATAATATGTTTGTACTTGGGTTAGGGTAAATTTTATATGTGTTTTTTGAAGTGTTATCTACAGAAGCATTTAATAGTAATTTACTACCATCAGGTATTCCAAAACCATATTGATTATTTGGTTGTGTTGAGCGGTCAGCATATTTTTTAATCCATGCTTTTACATCTGCTGGTTTTGCAGAAGGATGTGATACTTTGTATAATTCAAACGCACAAGCACTAAATCCAGCAGTAACCGGACTACTAAAAGATGTGCCACTTCCAGTTCCATAGCCCAAATCGCTTGGTCTAGCTACAAAGGTTTGAGAGCCCTGCGCGCAGACATCTGGTTTAATTCTTCCATCACTTGTTGGTCCGTTCGATGAAAAGCCTGATATATCTCTAAAAGCTGTTACAGAACCAATCGTAAATACTTCTTCTGCGTCAGCAGGTGCACCAATATAAAACCAAGAGTCGTTGCCTGAATTTCCTGCAGAATTGACAACTAAAACACCTTTTTCTGAAGCGATTTTAGCAGCTAATGTGACAACTGCAGTGTTCCCATCCATTTCAGCATAAGTATGATTTTGAGATCTTGCATCGAACTCTGTGTAACCCAATGAGGAGTTGATCACATCAGCGCCAACACTATCAGCAAATTCCGCAGCGGAAGCCCAGTTATATTCCTCAACTTCATATTCTGTAGCTTCTTCTTCTGATCTTAATAAATAATATTTTGCATGAGGAGCAGTACCAATCATAGTATCAGGAACCAATGCAGCCATACAAGAAAGTACACTTGTACCATGATTACTATAACCAAATACGTCTGCAGTATTTGAAGAGAAATTCCATGTTCCTAATAAACGATTTTGTAATCGTAAAGAATCAAAAGCAGGATGGATGTTAGCGTTAGTAAATCCAGCATCAATAACAGCAATTACAGAGTTTTTCCCAGTAAATCCTGCTGCATGCAGAGCATCTGCACCTATCATTTGAGTTTGAGTTAATGCTCCACCGTAATTTCCTAAACTAGTTTTTCTAGAAGCTGTTACTTGATTTGGCTCTACTTCTTCATACTTATTTTTTACAGCTTTTCGATGTAAGTTAGTTCCAAAAACTTTTACGTAACGATCTACATAATTTAATGCACCAACTGCAATAATTTGATTGGTATCTGCTTGAGCAGATACACTATTAAACCATCTGGATGTATTAAGAATTTTTGCACCAGTATTAGCTATACCTGATAAATAATTAGGATTTACTGGGATGTCTGCACTATCGATGCTAATGTTCATTGCATTTCTACGTGCAATTGCACGAGCACTTAAATATGCCGATGGATTATTTATCTGATAAGGAGAATTTGCCTTGTCTTTTAAAAAGATGATGTATCGATCTTGTGCAAAGATGTTAAACGATAAACATGATAATAGAGTAAAGAGTATAATTCTTTTCATAAAAAATAAAATCTTTTATAAAGATACTAATAGTCTTTGATTTGTAATGTTACAAGAATGTAATATTAGTGTTTTATGAACGAGAAATGATACCACCTCCAATTAGGTCGTTTCCTTCATAAAAAACTGCCGATTGCCCAGGTGCTAATCCTGAAACTGGCTGTAAGAAATCCACTAAGATTTTGTCGCCAACCTCATGGATTAAACTCATCGTACCTTTGTCTTTGTATCTGATTTTTGTTAAAGATTCTATTGAATCCGGAATACTAGCATATTTCACT
>CAZYBY010000363.1:0-2387 GCA_964645385.1 uncultured Sphingobacterium sp. | reverse complement strand
TTCCAATTCTCAGTTGAAAATGCATATAAAGTCAGATGTTTTATCCCAATCTCTGCAGCAGATTCCACAGTATCTCGAACTGCTTTAACACCATTTTGATGGCCAAAAACTCTAAGCTTCCCTTTCTCTTTAGCCCATCTTCCATTACCATCCATAATTATTGCAATGTGTAATGGTAAATTCTCTTTATTTATAGTTATTTCTTGGCTCATTTGTAATTACTAATTTTTGGGCACTTAATTGGTGTTAAGGTATAAGAAATTGTTAATCCTGCAAACATATAAAAATCTCTTCTACTGGCATCACCTCTTTGTGTATAAGCTTCTCCTAAATTTACTCCGTTGTTAATTTCGCCTGATCGATCTGATAATTCTGCAGCAAGTTGACCATTATAATTGGCTAAAACTGTTTTATCAAAGTAAACTTTACTGATATCATCTAAATAATCTGTAAAAGTATTGCGATATCCCAATTCTACTCCTAAATTAAAATTATCTGCAAAATTATATTTCATACCTATTCCAAACGGAATTGCATAATTCGTATTTGAATACTTTTTAGATGAATTTAAAGGAGTTCCTTGTCCTTCTGTTCCCAATTCCCTTAAATTATAAGTATTTCCGTTATAGTTGGCAGTAGGCTCGAACATAAATCCTGAAATGCCAATAAAAGTATAAGGCGTGAATCTGTCTTTACCAGAACCAGGTGTAAATGTAAAAAAGTAGAATTCGTAATTTAAAGCAAGTTCTGTGATATTGCTTGAAAAGCTTAAGTTTCTAGACTTTTCAAATTGTTGTTTAGAATTTGCATCTGTACCTTGAATTGCGCCTTGAGTAAAAGATAGTTTTAATCCACTATAAGGCGTAAAAGCATATCGTACAAATATAGAACCTGCAGGATCTGTAATTTTTAATGGATTATTACGATTTAACTCCCCTATATAGCCCATTCCACCTACATGCAGACCAAACTCCCACTCCTGCGCCATTAAACGCTGAGATGAAAGTATTAATATAAAAATGATCGTCCTACCGATTATTCGCATTAGATAAATTATAAAGCTGCGCTAAAATAAGGAAATAGATTAATTTCTGGTATCTAATCCCCACATTAGCTTGTTCCTTAACGTTCCTAAATAATTTTCAGTACTCAATCTGATTAAATTTAATTGAAAAGATTCTTTGCGAACGGCTATTTGTGTGTGAGTATCTAGAGTTTCTGTACGAGAATCTAATGTAGCTAGGTAATGAGCGCTTCTACCTTCAACTTCAAAAGTAATCACCTGATTATCAGAAATAATGATCGGGCGTACGTTTAAGTTGTGCGGAGAAATTGGAGTAATGACGAAGTTTTCTGAATTCGGAAAAATTATCGGACCACCACAGCTTAATGAATACCCTGTAGAACCTGTAGGTGTGGCTAAAATTAATCCATCTGCCCAATAAGAATTCAAAAACTCTCCATTCAAGTATGCGTGAATGATAATCATCGATGAAGTATCTTTTTTATGAATCGTAACTTCGTTCAATCCATAATTTACCCCTGAAAACAGCTCTTTATCTGATTCCAAGCGAATCAATGAACGTTTATCAATCGTAAAATGACCTTTCATCAAACTATCTACAGCAGTCTTTATTTCTTGTTTTGCTATACTCGCCAAAAAGCCTAATCTACCCATGTTAATTCCAATAATTGGAATTCCAGAGTCTCTAACAAGTGTAACGGTGTCAAGCATTGTTCCATCACCACCAACACTTATCATGTATTTTATTTCTTGTGCCTGAAGTTCGTGGTGTTGACTAAAAATTTGAATATTAGATGGAAGTTTAATTCGAGGAACTAAATATGCATGAAAGGCTGAATAAATAATCAACTCAACTTGATTTTCATCTAAACAATCAATTAATTGTTGTACATACCCGATAGCTGTATCGTTAAATTTTCGTCCGTATATAGCTATTTTCATGTTTTAAATATTTAGGTATTTCATGAATGAATCGAAACGATCCATAGTATCATCATTATCTATTTTTTGTTGTTGAAAGCTGTGTGCAATATAATTGAAACGCTGAAAGGTTTGCAAAATACCACTAACATCTTCTTTATCAACTTTTAAAGTTACTTCAATTTTTGTAGAATCGCTAGTTGAATTTAGGTAAGAACTTAAGATATGTGCATCGTTCGACTCTACTATTCTTGCTATTTCTGATAAGGAATAATTTCTTTGTCCGATTTCCAAAACTATAATAGAACCAGGGCTAGATAAGGAAGTAATTTCAGCAAAATAATTCAACAAGGTATTGATGGAAATCATTCCAATGTAATTCTCCTTATCATCCAATACAGGAACTACTGTAAGTTTATGGTTCGACATTATTTTCATAGCA
>CAZYBY010000362.1:0-2481 GCA_964645385.1 uncultured Sphingobacterium sp. | reverse complement strand
TTCGATTAAAACTGCAGTTTGGATAGTCATGTGTAAACAACCAGCAATTCTAGCACCTTTTAAAGGCTTAGAAGCACCATATTCAGCTCTAAGAGCCATTAAACCTGGCATTTCTGCTTCTGCTAATTGAATTTCTTTACGACCCCATTCTGCTAATGAGATGTCTTTTACTTTGTACTTTACGAAGGTATCTACCATTTTATTTGTTTTTTGTCTTTTTTGGAAACGCAAAATTACCCTATTGGTTTGTAAAACACAAAAAAATACTTAGAAATGACATAAGTAATCAAACATTATTGCCTAGAAATGAGTTAAAACACTAAATTTGCATCAATTTTAAAATTAATTTAAATAATATGTATCCAGAATATATGGTTGCGCCAATGCGCGAAGAACTAACAAGTGTAGGTTTCGAACAATTATTAACTCCAGAAGCAGTAAACTCTGCAATCAATTCTGAAGGAACTGTTTTAGTGATGGTAAATTCAGTTTGTGGTTGCGCAGCAGCAAATGCTCGCCCAGGAGTTCGTATGTCTATCGATGGTGATAAAAAACCTTCAAAATTAGTTACGGTATTTGCTGGTATGGAAAAAGAAGCAGTAGATACTGCTCGTAACTTTATGCTGCCTTACCCTCCATCATCACCAGCTATCGCTTTATTTAAAGATGGTAAACTAGTACATATGATCGAACGTCGCCATATTGAAGGCCGCCCAGCACAATTAATTGCTGAAAACTTAAAAGCAGCTTACGAAGAGTTTTGCTAATTTCAACAATAGGCTAATTAGTTAATTTGGACAATTTGAACAATTGAAAAATCAATTGAACACTTTGTTCAAATTAATTAATAGATTTTCGAATCATCCTTTCCAATTCCTCCACCGATACATTCGTTTTTACTTTACCTCGGCTGGCAACTGAAATAAATCCTGTTTCTTCTGATATGATAACTGCAATGGCATCACTTTGCTCAGTGATCCCGACAGCAGCTCTATGTCTTAATCCCAACTGATCTGGGAGTTCTGTATTATCTGTAAGTGGTAGAATACAACTTGCTGCACGCAGCATTCCGTCGGCTATAACTACAGCTCCGTCGTGCAATGGACTAGTTTTCGCAAATATCGATTCTAGTAAACGTTTAGAAATTTTCGCGTTGATTAATTCTCCATTGTTCGAATATACTTGCTCTTCATACGTTCTAGCGAAAACTATCAATGCTCCTGTTTTACTGCTCGACATGTTTCTGCAAGCTTCAATAATAGGGTAGAGGTTCAATTGATCAGGGTCATTAATCATCGTATTCCCTAATAATACCTTTCTCCAGAAACTATTTTTTCGGGAAACGGTGTTTCTACCTATCAATAATAAAAATCTTCTTATTTCTTGTTGAAAAACAATGATGAGTGCAATTACACCAACTCCAATTACTTTATCTAAAATGCCCGAAAGTAATTGCATGTTTAGGGCTTTAACACCTATCCATAATAAATATATTAAGGTTAATCCGATAAAGATATTAACGGCAATAGTACCTCGAATTAGGTTGTAAATTTGATATATAATGAAGGCTACTAATATAATATCGATTACATCGAATATACCGATTTTAAATAGTCCTAAATCGAATGGTTCCATAAGTTAAAGATACGAATATAGTTTAACACATTCTACAGCCTCTTTTACATCGTGTACCCTTAATATTGATGCTCCTTGTTGTAAGGCAATCATGTTTAGAGCTGTTGTACCATTTAATGCTTCAGAAGCTGTTATGCCCAATGTTTTATATATCATTGATTTCCTCGAAAGTCCTGCTAATATTGGCATTCCGAGAGCTTGCAGTGCAGACATCTTAGATAGTAATTCAAAATTTTGCGTAGCATCTTTCGCAAATCCAAATCCTGGGTCGATGATTATTTTATTGAAATTATGTTGTTGTAATTGATTAATCCTCACTTCAAAAAAATCAATAACTTCTTGTACTAAATTATCGTATTTCGCCAGACTTTGCATGGTTTGAGGAGTTCCTTTCATATGCATCATAATGTAAGGGCAATTAAGTTTTGCCACTAAGTCGAACATCTCTGCATCTAAAGTTCCTCCAGAAATATCATTAATAATATCTGCTCCGTGATGAATAGCCTTTTCAGATACTGTAGCTCTAAAAGTATCTACTGAAATAATAGCATCTGGAAATTCTTTACTTAGTTTTGGTAAAATATCCTGCATTCTGCTCCATTCTTCCTCTGCAGTAATATTCTCAGCATTCGGTCTGCTCGAGTAAGCTCCAATGTCTAGAATATCAGCCCCTTCTTTCAGCATCTTTGCAGAAGTCTCAAGAATCTCATGCTCAGATTGTTTACGACTACCTGCGTAAAAAGAATCGGGAGTAAGATTTATAATGCCCATCACCAATGGCTTAGCGCCTCCAAGCACTTTGCCTTTTAATTCGATGGTAGTTTTTTGGTAAAAAGTCTTATTTTT
>CAZYBY010000361.1:0-3261 GCA_964645385.1 uncultured Sphingobacterium sp. | reverse complement strand
ATTATAATGTTCGTCGAATTATAATGTTCGTCGAATTATAATGTTCGTCGAAGCGTCCACGCTTCGACTTTTTTATATCATAGTCGATTGCGCTTCGACATATTAAATTTATCAGACGTCTCAAGCCCATCTTCCGATTGCTAATGGAATGCGTTAATTCATTTCATCTGACCAATTAGGCCCCTCAACTTCGCTACGCTCCGTTCGGGGACCAGTTTTTTCGCTACGTATTAGAGAGAAAAGAAGAAGTTGATCTTCCCTCAACTTCTTCTTTTCTTTTTTTTACAAGTGGAGTTAAGCCGGTCCCCGAATGAAGTGTTTCGCAGAAACACGAAATTGAGGGGCTTGAGTAGTTAGAAGCCGCATATGTTCGTCGAAGCGTCCACGCTTCGACGAACATTATACAAGAAGCTTCGTCGAACCATAAACTAGTGCGCTTCGACGAACACGATGGGGTTTTTCTTTCCGATGAAAAACTGCCCAAACTGATCATCTATTCCTAATGCTTCTGCGCCATGTATGCTAGCGCATTGTAAAAGATATGTAGTATCGACTTCAGGGAAATGCTGTTGTATGGTTTTAATTTCTTCGCGAATGCTGAGCTGATGATTTGAAGCAAGGCTATCGGTACCTATACAAATTTTCGCTCCTTTTTCGATTAATGTAGGAATATTTGGCAATCTATTTTCGATATACAGATTTGCATTAGGGCATAAACACCAATACACATTTTTTAATTTTTGTTGGATAATATCAAATGAATAGTCGGACAGAAAAGTATTATGCACCAAAATAATTTTAGCAACATTAAATTGATTTAACCAATACAAAGTAGCTGATTTTTCTACAGGACTAAAGTTATCAATGTTTAAATTGAAAAATTCATACAGCTTTAAAAATTCGCCTGACTTTTCTTTCAAAAACATTATTTCTTCAAGAGATTCTAAATGATGTAGTGTATAAATTTTCTCTTTTAAATCCGACATCAATTTAAAAAGTTCACGAGAAACGGAATAAGGTGCATGCGGACTAATACTCGAATTTATATCGAATTCTGAAGCTGTTACTTTTAAGGAAAGCATTGAATCTAATACAGTTTCAGCTCTATCCGGATTAAAACTTAAACCTTCTAAAAAAGTATGATAATATAAATTTCGTTCTGATTTTATTTTAAAACTATTCGAAGAATTTGAAATATCACCTACAGCAACAATACCATCGGCAATCATTTCCTGCTCTGCAATTTGCATCGCTTCCTGAATTTCATCATCACTCGTATTTCGAAATTTCTGAACACCCATCACAAAATCTACAAGCCCAGTATGCTCTGCAATTTTATTTTTTAAATGAGATAATTCCAGATGACAATGTGCATTAACAAAACCTGGAACTAAATACCCTTCATGAATTTCATAATCGGAAAAATCTATCTTGTGCTCTGGAATAATATCAATCGTAACTCCACTATCATTCAACACCAATACACCATTCTTTAGAACCTGATGACCGTTGATGATATTTGATTTGATTTTTTGCATTTTTATAGTTCGTCGAAGCGTCCTCGCTTCGACTATTGTTTATAAAAATCGAAGCGAGGACGCTTCGACGAACGCGAATTATTCCTCCGGTTCGTAGATTACCTCTTCCCCTTCAGCACGTGGACTTATCCAGAAATTATTGTAGCCTAAACCGATTTGAATCTTTACCATTTGCTGTTGAAGCATTTCTAAAATGGCAAGGAAAGAGTATACCAATTGAACTCGATCTTTACTGTTAAGCATTACAGATTCGAAATCTAATCGTTCGTTAGTAAGCAATAATTCTGAAAGATGTTTCTTCTGCTCTTCAATAGTGTAAGGGTATTGAATAACAGTATGACGAACCTCTTCAGGTTTATGAATATATCTATTTAGTACTTTATGATAAACTGTTAGAAGTTTATATAAATCTAATGTTTGAAGCTCATCTTCTTGAGTAGCACTTTCGCGAACTGCAATTAAATCTCTCGAAATATTTCCACGAGAAAATTGCTTTGCACGTTCATCCAACATCACTTCCATTTCTAAAGAAGCTTCTTTGAATTTTTTATACTCTAATAATTTCTGAACTAAATCTTTTCTAGGGTCAACTTCATTTCCTTCCTCATCAATTTCCGGACGAGGTAACAACATTCTGGCTTTGATTTGCATCAATCGCGCTGCCACTAAAATAAATTCCGAAGCAAGCTCGATATTCAAGGCAGTCATTTGCTCGATATACGAAAGGAAATCCTTCGTAATTTTTGCGATAGGAATATCATAAATGTCCAATTCATCTCGTTCTATAAAGAACAAGAGCAAGTCGAAAGGCCCTTCGAACTGTGGTAAACGGATTTCAAATTTTTCTGCCCAATTCATTTGGTCAAATATAGTAAAAATAGTTGTTGGTCGTTAGTCATTGGTTGTTAGTCATTGGCCCTTAGTCCTTGGTCGTTAGATTGGTACCTATGAGGAATGGTTACGAATGTAGTGGTTACTGAGTTTAGTCGAAGTACAGGCCCTACGACCAATGACTAACTACTAACGACTAATGACTAGCTACTAACGACTATTTTGTCGAAACTATTCCCCCTTGTTTTTGTTATATTTGTCATTTAAACCCAAACTATGGACCATAAGCCTGGAGAACTTTTAAAAAACATCAATTTACCCGCCGATTTAAGAAAGCTGAACGAGAGCCAGTTACCTCAAGTAGCTGATGAGTTACGTCAATTTATTATCGATATGGTTTCCGTAAATGGAGGGCATTTTGGGGCTAGTTTAGGTGTTGTGGAGTTGTCTGTTGCTTTACATTATGTATTTAATACTCCAGATGATCAGTTGGTTTGGGATGTGGGACATCAGGCGTACGGGCATAAAATTCTCACCGGCAGAAGAGACCTTTTTCATACCAACCGGATTTATAAAGGAATTTCCGGCTTCCCTAAACGTTCAGAATCGGAATATGATACTTTTGGAGTAGGTCATTCTTCCACCTCTATTTCAGCGGCTGTAGGGATGGCGATTGCCTCCCGCCAAAAAGGAGAAGACCGTCAGGTAGTAGCCGTAATCGGCGACGGAGCAATGACAGGCGGAATGGCCTTTGAAGCCCTCAATCACGGTGGGGGAGCAAATGCTGACATGCTTGTAATACTCAATGATAACTGTATGTCCATTGACCCGAATGTAGGCGGAATGATGGAATACCTTACCGATATCCGCACCTCCAATACCTTCAACAGAT
>CAZYBY010000360.1:0-2830 GCA_964645385.1 uncultured Sphingobacterium sp. | reverse complement strand
ATTCATAATTCATAATTCATCGTTGCAAGTCGTTGGTCGTTAGTCATTAGTCGTTGGTCTTGTGTCCAGTGTCAAGTATCCAATGTCCAGTGTCAAGTGTCAAGTGTCCAAAAAAGACTAGCTTTAGTAAATAGAGCAGATCCTGGATTCATATATAAAAAAGTATTTAGGAAAGTAAGGGTTAACCCCAAATCAATTGTCTATTACTAAAAAGCAATATGAAAAGAACCTTACTTTCTCTCGTTTTCGGCATAGTTGTAATACTAAGTTCCAAGAAATCGCATGCTCAAGATGTTGTTGGTGGATATACAGCAAGTAATAACTATCCTTTTTTTGTCAGTTTAATAGAACCTAACTCATTGGGTGCTCCTTACAGTCCTTTCTGCGGGGGTGCCCTTATAAAATCGCAGTGGGTACTAACGGCTGGGCATTGTGTAGTTAATTTTGGTACTGGGCAAAACGAAGATAGCATTGATGTATTGATCAATGTTTACTCACTATCTAACCCTAACCCTACTTACCAAAGAGTTACATCAGATTATATTATCCGTCACCCCGACTTTGATACGCAAGGGAGATCATTGCTAGGCGATTTAGCCTTAATACATCTAAAAAGTCCTGCCAATGTAACACCTATTGGATTAATAGATACGAACGATCGCAAGTATGAAATTCCAAATAATACGGTAGATGTAATAGGTTTTGGAATTTATGATACTACTAGTTGGGGATCACAACCCGATATGTTACAAATTGCAAACATAAAAGTAATTGCAAACTCATTAGCGAATGCGCCTGAGCGATACAATGGACTAATAGACACTACAATGATATGTGCCGGCAGAATCGACACTTCCGCAAAAGGAGCTGCAGCAGGCGATAGCGGAGGACCATTATTCGATACTGATTCTGCAGGTAATAGAATTCAGATAGGAATTGTGAGTTTTGGGAACGGACCACATAGCACTTCATTACACCCTGGTGTTTATACTAGAGTTTCTGCATATAGAAAATGGATCGATGATTCCATATATGCTTATGAAAATAGTACAGGTGTAAATGATAAAAAGAAAAAAGATTTTAATTTAAAGCAAAGCACAGATGGAATTGAAATTGTAATACCAGATTTAAATTCCGAGCAATTGAAAATTAGCATTTCTGATATTAATGGTAAAGTTATTTACCAATCGAATACCCTTGAAAAGATTAAAACGACATGCTTTGCCAAAGGAGTCTATTTTATCAATGTAATTACAAATCAATCTGTTTATCAAACTAAGAAAGTAATTATATAATAATGTTGATGTTTCGTCGGACTTCATTAAACTGCCATACTGAAACGTTGCTCAGATTTTTCTTCATCATTTAAATACGAATCATAAATAGAGCAACAATTTCTTAAGAAGGCTTTGCCGAAGAAATTAACTTCAATTTTATTATCGATGATACTTAGTATACCATCTGCTATTAAATCATTTAATAAATTACAAGAAGCATCGTTCAATAATTCCGGACGAAAATCTGTTTTTAGTTGGCACATCATTTCAAGAATGAGTTTTCTTCGATCTAAATCATCTTCACTTAAAATATGTCCTTTCATAATAGGCAACTCATTATCATCTAATCGGCGATAATAGTTTTCCAATTTCTTTTCGTTTTGTGCAAAGGCTGTCCATGAATCTGCAATAGACGAAACCCCTAAGGCAATTAATAAACTGGTATGTTTTTCCGTATATCCCATAAAATTACGGTGCAGTTTATTTTCATTCATCGCCGAAAACAAGGAATCGCTCGGTAATGCAAAATGATCCATTCCTATTTCAACATATCCTGCTTCTTCTAACATGCTTCTACCTAATTCATATAATGCATATTTCTCTTCATCTTTAGGCAAATTCGACTCATCATATTTACGTTGTCCTGGTTTTAGCCAAGGCACATGGGCATAAGAATAAAAGGCAATACGCTCAGGCATCATTTTAATAACTTCTTTTACTGTACTGCGTATACTTTCAAGGGTTTGATCCGGTAAACCATAAATCAAATCGAAGTTTATAGAGTTATATCCCAACCCGCGAGCTTCTATCATTACCCTTTCCACATCGTCCACCGTTTGATGTCTGTTAATTAAGGTTTGAACATGTGGATCAAAATCTTGAATACCTAAACTCAAACGTTTGAAACCTAATCCAGCTAATACTTTTAAATGTTCGTAATTAGTATTACCTGGGTGTGCTTCGAAACTTAATAATGCATCTTGTGTTAAGATCGATTTACTAAATATAAAGTTGATTAAACGATGTAAATTTTCTGGTTTGAAAAATGTTGGAGTACCGCCGCCCATATGAATTTCAGCAATGCGAGGTTTTTCATCAAATAAAGCCAAGTACATACTGAATTCTTTCTCCAACGCCTCAATATAAGGCAGCTCAACACCATGATTTACAGTAATGCGAGTATTGCAACCACAATAGGTACATAAACTCTCACAGAAGGGTAAATGAATGTATAAACTAATACCTTCTTTTTGGTTCGTGGCTGTGAAGCTTTCCGAAACATGTTTCTTCCAATCTTCTTGAGTTGGAGCAATGCTCCATGAAGGTACCGTAGGATAACTAGTATATCTAGGAATCGGACGATTATATTTTTTGATAAGTTGATGAAGTAAATTCATACCACAAAATTGTGGTATCAATCAGGGAAATAAAATGAGCAAAGTCATAAAATCAAAAAACCCCGATAAACGGGGTTTTTCAAATATCTTTTGTGGAGGAAGACTATTTCTCAGAATTTTTCATTTCTTGAACTTCTAAGCGAATTGCTTGAGCTA
>CAZYBY010000359.1:0-2861 GCA_964645385.1 uncultured Sphingobacterium sp. | reverse complement strand
TTTTTTAAGCTCTGTAATTACTCCTTTTGGATTTTCGGCACCGAATACAGCATTACCTGCAACTAATACATCAGCTCCAGCCTTTAACAATGCCAATGCATTGTGAGTTCCTACTCCACCGTCAATCTCAATTAGTAAATCAGTTTGCTTTGCTTGAGCCATAGCTCTTAATTTCTTAATTTTATCGTAAGTGTTCTCTATGAATTTTTGTCCACCGAAACCAGGGTTCACACTCATTAAGCAAACTAAGTCTATATCTTCAATAATATCTTCCAACAAACTTACCGAAGTATGCGGATTAACAGCAACACCAGCTTTCATGCCTAGGCCTTTAATAGCTGCTACTGTTCTGTGTAAATGCGTACAAGCTTCAATATGCACAGTTAATACATCGGCACCAGCTTTTTTGAATTGCTCTAAGTAGCGATCTGGATCTACAATCATTAAATGTACATCCAAAGGTTTTTTAGCATAATGTTTAATAGCTGAAATAACCGGGAAACCGAATGAGATATTCGGCACAAATACACCGTCCATTACATCCACGTGAAACCAATCGGCATTACTTTCGTTAATCATTTCGACATCAGCTTGTAGGTTTGCAAAATCTGCTGATAAGATAGAAGGGGCTATTAAATGTTTCATTATGTTAATTTATACTCAAAAGTACGCTTTATCCGTTATTTATCCGAGTTCAGCAGATAAAATTATATAAATTGGTACGAAATGTGTAGCATTACGTTAGTAACTGGTAAATAAATATTAAAAGACTAATTAATTATAATAAATATGAAAAGAATAGTATTAGCAATCTTAATGATTGTGGCAGGTGCAGGATTAGTGAAGGCTCAGGAGATTCAAACTTCGAAAGCAATAAATGTTAGATTTTTCTCTTCGGCTTCACTAGAGGATATTGAAGCTTCTACTCAGAATGGGACATCAGTGATCACTACAGCTAAAAATGATTTCTTCTTTTTAGTGCCTATTAAATCGTTCAGTTTCAAAAGTTCGCTAATGCAAGAGCATTTCAATGAGAACTATATGGAAAGCGATAAATATCCTGATGCTCGTTTTACAGGTAAGGTTAATGAGGATATCGATTGGAAAAAAGATGGCACTTACAATGTAACTGTTACTGGTAAGTTAACAGTGCATGGAGTTGATAAAGATCGTACTATTCCTGGTACTATCGCTATTAAAAATGGTGTTGTAAGTATTTCAGCAAAGTTTGATATTGCATGCAAAGATCATGGAATTAAAATTCCATCTATGTTAGCTGAAAAAGTAGCTGAAATCGTAAACGTTACTGTTAGCGGCACATATGCACCTTACGTAAAGAAATAATATGAGATACATTTCGATTTTTCTTTTTGCTTGCTTCGTTTCTATACAAGCATTTTCAAACTCCGTATCTAATGATACAACAAAGTATGTGAACGAGTTAGTTCGATACTCAATCGATAGCGGACAAATTTTCGGAAATGTAATTAAAGCAGAGCCATGTAAGCAAGAAGAAGGGTCTGTCGTTGCACTGATTATAGCAGGTTCCGGACCAACTAATGCTGATGGTAATGGACCGTTTTTCAAAAGTAATACATATAAATACTTAGCTGAAGAATTAGGAAGAAATGGAATAAGTTCTATACGTTATGATAAACGTGGTATAGGTAGAAGCGATAAAAAAGCTCCAAAAGAAAGCAATTTGCGTTTCGATATGTATGTAAACGACGCAAACTTTATAGTGAACAGTTTACACGAGCAAGGATATAAGAGAATTATCATTATCGGACATAGTGAAGGTTCATTAATAGGAATGATTGTAGCATCAAAAAATAAATATGTAACAAAATTCATTTCCATCGCAGGCGCTGGACGTTCAGCAGATTTAATTTTAAAAACACAATTATCAGAGCAAAGCGAAGAAATTGGTAAAATGGCTGAACCAATGATTGATTCTATAAAGGCAGGATTAACTGTGAAAAATGTTCCTCCATTTTTGAAATCAGTATTTAGAAAATCTATTCAAGGTTATATGGGATCTTGGTTTAAATACGACCCTCAAGTTGAAATAAAAAAATTAACTATACCGATTCTTATCCTACAAGGCACTAACGATTTACAAGTAAAAATAAACGATGCACAAAACTTGTACCTTGCAAATAATACAGCCACACTTAAATTCATTGACAATATGAATCATGTATTAAGAATTGTCGATTCTGAAGATAAAACTGAAAATATCAAATCCTACAACGATCCAAAATTACCTGTTTCTGAAGAGTTGCTGAAGCTCGTGGTGGACTTTTGTAAATAGTTAATTTAAATACATCTAACAGCTTGATTAATGGCTGATTGATATAAACATTTGATAAAAAAAAGGCTTCGCATGATGCGAAGCCTTTTTAATTTATATTTAGCTAATAGCTACTGATTACTTATTAATTAGCAGGTGCGTCTGCTGGTTTTTCTGGTCTTGGGATTAATACTTTTCTAGAAAGTTTCATCTTACCAGTTTTCTTGTCGATGTCGATTAGTTTTACTTTCACTTCTTCACCAACTTCAAGTACACCTTCCATTGTTTCGTAGCGTTTCCAATCGATTTCAGAGATGTGTAATAAACCATCTTTACCTGGAAGGATTTCTACGAATGCTCCGAATGGCATAATTGATTTTACTTTACCAGTATAAGCTTCACCAACTTCAGCTACTGTAGTCATGCCTTTGATTTTAGCAAATACTTTATCGATAGCTTCTTTGTCATCAGCATAGATTTGAACGATACCTTGGTTATCTTTTTCTTCGATGCTGATAGTTGCTCCACTTTCGCGTTGCATTTCTTGGATGATTTTACCACCAGGACC
>CAZYBY010000358.1:0-5412 GCA_964645385.1 uncultured Sphingobacterium sp. | reverse complement strand
CAGTCCCTTCGGCTCCGCTCAGGGACCGGTAATGAGCAAATGAGCTTACTCTTCACTCTTATTCTTCATCGCCATTAGAATTTTGTAAGCGCCATTATTGACGATTTTGCTTTGAAGTAATTTCGCACTTGGATTCACAATTTCAATATATGGCTTCTCTAAAACTCCTAATGTTACAGGGTATAATTCGAAAGTAGAATCACTTGAAGCTAAAACAACATAATTGTTGTTTTCATATCTCATAATAGCACTTTCATTGATTACCATCGATTTCTTTACACTAGATTCAATCTCAACATTCATAAACATTCCTGGTAATAAATCGTGGTCCGCTTTTTCGAAATGACAATGTACATCAACTGCTTTACTTTCGTTTAATCCTCTGCCTGTTAAAATAATTTCAGCATTATGTTTTATTTCAGGATGCTCATTTGTGTAAGCAATTACCTTTTGCCCAACTGATACATATGGAATATCTTTTTGAAAAATTTGAATATTCAAATGAATATCATCAGGATTAATTAATTCAAATAGTATGTCGTTAGGCGATAAATATTTCCCTACGTTAACATTTACTTTAGATACATAACCATCGATAGGAGAGTGTATCTCAATTTTCGAAGTAATCTTGTCTGCAGATAATTTTGAAGGATCGATGCCAATTAATTTTAGTTTTTCTGAAAGTGATTGTACTTGGATATTTTGAATTTCTAAAGCACTTTTTGCTTCTAAATATGCTTTCTCTGAAATTGCTTTCGCTGAATATAATTCTTTCTGTTTTTGAAAATCAATTTTGCCTAAATCATACTTATTTTTCGAACTTAAAAAGTCTTGTGACAATTGTATGAATTGTTGATCTTCGATAATTGCTAAAACTTGACCTTTACTGATCTTCATGCCAGGTAATAGTTTGGTGTATTTTAAATAACCTCCCATAGGGGCTGATATCGTAATCATACTTTCCGGTGGTACATCAATCATACCATTCGCTTTGATAATATTTCCTATGCTTTTTTCAACTAATTGTTCTGTAGTTAATGCAATATTATCTAATTGAGCTTTCTGTAATGTTATACTTGTGCTTGCTGTTGTATCAACAGTTTCTGCAACTGTTGTTTTCTCTTGCCCACAACTCTGTAGTATTAAGGCAAGTCCTATGATATATAAATATGATGATTTCATTTTGTTTAAATTAAAGTTCATTGTTTAATACTTTTAACTCTGTTAAATGTTGTAAGCTTTGTAAATATAAATTTTGATATACTTCGTATGTGCTTAAGGATTGGTTAATATAAATTGACCAGTCTGCATAAGAAATAGTCCCTTTTTCAAGCTGAATGATTGATGAATTAATTGCCTTAATCAAATCTGGAATAATTTCGTTTTTGTAATTTAAAAGCAATGGCTGTTCTTGTTTGTATAAATTACTTAGCCTATTCTTTTCAATCTCAATTCTTTCTTTTTCAGAATCAGCAGTTATTTTACTTTTCTCCCAATTCATTTTAGCAATTTTATTTTTTGCATGCTGAGATGTGTAGAAAATAGGAATACTAATACCAGCAGAAATATATTCAAATCGATCTGTTGATGTGGCAATTTTACTGTTGTAAATGGTTCCACTTAAACTTTGATTAGTATAGCCAAAACGTATATCTGGTAAGCTTTTCGAGCGCTCCGATTTCCAGTTGAATTCATTTATTTTTTGCTCAGCAATTAATCGTTGAACAAAATAAGATGTCGTTTCGTTTTTCTTAAGATTTATGTCGTTGAAAAACACTTCGCTTGTATTCGGACTATAAACATTTTTTACAGAAAGTAACCAATTGAACTTTTCAATTTGAGATTCAATTTGAGCTCTAGTAAGTTGAACTTCTCTTAAAATATTGATATAGGCATTATCTAACATCGATTTTTCCATCGTGTTAATTAAGCCTTTTTCATATTGTAATCGAACACTTTCTTTGGTATTCTGAAGTTGTGTATTTAAGCCACTTAAGAATTTCTCTTTTTCCTTTAATTGTGAAATTGCATAGAACAGATAATGTAATTCAGAAAGCAATGTCAATTTTTTTAATTCAGTTTCTGCTGTTATTAACTCTTTTTGAGAATTGAATAATTTTGAATTGTTGAAATAATAACTAGGAAAATGAAAGCTTTGCGCTACAGTATACGACTGATCAACATCTCCACTGTTATATTGCCCTCTTTGAATACTGAACTCTGTCTTAGGGATATCGAATCCGATTCCTTTTGATTTCTGCACTGTTTCCTGATAGTTTTCTTCAGCCTTTACTTGTATGTTTTGCGACAATAACTTTGCCTTTGCTTCTTGCCAAGTAATTTGTTCCTGTGCAAAAACTGGTGCACTAAATAAAATTCCTAATAGGAACAAAAACATCATTGTTCCATGATTCTTTTTACTATGCTTGTTGATTGATCGTTTTGCGAAACCTGCATATAATACTGGAAGAATAAACAAGGTCAGTACAGTTGCAGAAACTAATCCTCCAATTACTACTGTTGCTAATGGACGCTGAACTTCAGCTCCAGCACCACTGCTTAATGCCATCGGAATAAATCCTAATGATGCAACTGCTGCTGTCATTAATACTGGCCTTAATCTGATTTTAGTTCCTTGCAAAACAATCTTTCTAGCATCAGTCCATCCTTCTTTTTTCAGTCGATTAAACTCTGCAATTAATACGATACCATTTAATACTGCTACCCCGAAGAGTGCTATAAAACCAATACCCGCAGAGATACTGAAAGGCATTCCTCTAGTACTTAAAGCGAAAATTCCTCCAATTGCAGATAATGGAATGGCTGAGAATATTAATATACTTTGTTTTAATGATCCGAATGCGAAATATAACATCAGTAATATTAATAATAATGATAGAGGCACTGCAACTGCTAATCTATTTTTAGCTTGAATAAGGTTTTCAAACGCACCTCCATAGCTAACATAATAGCCAATTGGCAGTTTTATTTTTTTATCAACTTTATTTTGAAGCTCATTTACGATAGTTTGAACATCTCTACCTCGAACGTTAAAGCCTACAATGATTCTACGTTTTGCATCTTCTCTTTGTATTTGATTTGGCCCATCAATAATTTCAATATTCGCAAGCAACCTTAATGGAATTGAAGATCCATACGACGATGGAATTAATAAATTCTCCAAACTGCTAATATCATTTTTTATAGATGCATCCATTCGAACAACTAAATCGAATTGCTTTTCACCTTCATGAATTTTACCACTGATATCACCCGCATATGCTGCTCTTACAATTCTATTTAATTCGTTAACATTGACACCATATTGTGCTAGTGCTTCACGTTTATATTGAATTACAATCTGAGGCATTCCTCCAATAGGTTCTATATATAAATCTTTAGCGCCTTCTACACCATTAATTACTTCTCCTAATTTATGAGCGTAATCTGCAAGTGTATCTAAATCTTCACCATAAATTTTACACACTACATCTTGACGTGCACCGGTCATTAATTCATTAAATCTCATTTGAACAGGGAACTGAAACCCAACTGTAATACCAGGAATACTCGAAAGCTCCGCACTCATTTTTTCTGCAAGTTCATCGTATGTTTTAGCTGATGTCCATTCTTTTTTATCTTTCAGAATAACCATCATATCGCTGGCTTCAATTGGCATTGGATCGGTTGGTATTTCTCCACTCCCGATTTTCGTTACAACCTTTTCTACTTCAGGGAATTTCTCTAATAATATTTTCGCCGAAGATTGTGTTGCATGAATTGTTGTTTTCAAATTACTTCCTGTTAGAACCCTTGTATCTACAGCAAAATCGCCCTCTTCTAAATCTGGAATAAATTCACCACCCATATTCATCAAAATAAATACTGAGATAATAAAAGCTGATAAAACGATTCCTAAACTCAACTTCGATTTGTTCAACACTTTTTCGAGTAAATGTTGATATCGACGTTCAATTTTAATGAATACTTTTTCGGAAATATTTGGTTCATGACTAATCTTCTTACTGATGAATAGTGAACTCATCATTGGAACGTATGTTAATGACATGATGAAAGCTCCAAGTAATGCGAACGCTACTGTTGCGGCCATAGGTCCGAACATTTTTCCTTCTATACCTTGTAAAGAGAAGATTGGTAGATAAACAACTAAAATGATGATTTGTCCGAATACTGCAGAGTTCATCATCTTCGATGCCGATTGATTTACTTCGGTATTCATCTCTTCCTGACTAAGTCGGTTAATGCCACTGAACTTCTTGGAATGACTGAGTTGATGCATTATGGCTTCCACAATAATAACAGCTCCATCGACTATCAATCCAAAATCGATTGCACCTAAGCTCATCAAATTTCCACTCACTCCGAACATGTTCATCATAATTATTGCGAACAACATCGACAGTGGAATTACAGATGCTACAATTAATCCTGCTCGTAGATTTCCTAAGAACAACACTAATACGAAGATTACGATTAAAGCTCCTTCGATTAAATTTTTCTCTACAGTACCAATGGCATTATTAACCATTTTACTACGATCGAGGAAAGCTTCTATTTCTATACCTTCTGGTAAAGTTTTGCGAATTTCTTCAATTCTATTTTTAACATTTTTAATAACTTCTGATGAATTAGCACCTTTCAACATCATTACCACAGCACCTGCAACTTCACCCTCGTTATTATAAGTCATGGCACCATAACGAATTGCTTCTGAAAATTGAACTTTCGCAACATCACGTATACGTAATGGATTACCACCTTGATAAGTTTTGATGACGATATTTTCGATATCCTTAAAGTTCTTCAACAAACCTTCTGAACGTATATATAAAATACCTTCACCTTTTTCGATATAAGCGCCACCAGTATTCGCATTGTTTTTATCAATGGCATCGAACACCTCGGTGATACTAACACCATTCGCTTGTAGTTGCGCAGGATTAATACTCACTTCGTATTGTTTTAATGAACCACCAAAGCTCGAAACATCCGCAACACCTTTTACTCCTAATAATTGGCGGCGAATTATCCAATCTTGAATTGTTCTTAACTCTGCTAGACTGAAATTATTCTCATAGCCTTTTTTAGGCTTTACTACATATTGATAAATTTCTCCTAAACCAGTGGTTACAGGAGCTAACTCAGGATTTCCAACTCCATTGGGTAAATCATTTTGTACTTTTAATAATCGTTCAGCAATTTGCTGGCGAGCCCAATAGATATCAACGTTGTCTTCAAACACGATGGTTACAAGAGATAAACCAAATCGTGAAAAACTTCTGATTTTTTTTATTCCAGGGATATTGCTATTAGCTTGCTCAATGGGGAAAGTAATTAATCGTTCCACATCCGGTGCTCCAAGGGCAGGACTAATAGTTATTATTTGAGCCT
>CAZYBY010000357.1:0-4052 GCA_964645385.1 uncultured Sphingobacterium sp. | reverse complement strand
AAAGTTGTTAAATTAGGAACTGAGAAAGCTAAAGAAAGTGCCTCTAAAACCATTAAAGAAGTTCGAGAAATAATTGGTTTTAAGAAGTTCTAATTTTCAAAAATAATAATCTATATTAGGTAAAAAATAAGAGTATGCATATTGCAATTGTAGGAAACATTGGGGCTGGAAAGACCACACTAACAGAATTATTATCTAAACATTACAACTGGGAAGCGCAGTATGAAGCGGTTGACCAGAATCCATATCTTGAAGATTTTTATCAAGATATGAAACGTTGGGCTTTCAATTTGCAAATTTACTTCTTAAACTCTCGATTCAAACAAATTGTAGAAATACAAAGAGGCAGTAAAGAAATCGTTCAAGATCGTACGATTTACGAAGACGCTTATATTTTCGCTGCTAATCTTCACGATATGGGACTAATGTCTAGTCGTGATTATAATAATTATCTTGATGTCTTCGAATCTGTAAAAGAATTCATCAAGCCCCCAGATTTATTAATTTATTTGAAAGCATCAGTTCCTACTCTAGTTAATCAAATTCAACGCAGAGGTAGAGAATATGAATCTGGAATTCGATTAGATTATCTTTCAAAATTAAATGAGAGATACGAAAATTGGATAGGTAATTATAAAGAAGGGAAGTTATTAACGATAAATGTTGATCGTATTAATTTTGCAGATAAACCAGAAGATTTAGGAGAAATCATCAATAAAATTGATGCAGAACTATTCAGTTTATTCTCATCTTCATCAAAAACTTCTAAAAGTAAAAAATGATAACTGCTACAGGCATCATTCCTGCTCGATTTGCTTCTACCCGATTCCCAGGTAAACCTCTAATTGATTTGGCTGGAAAAAGTATGATTCAAAGAGTTTATGAAAGATGCTTGTTGAGCAAATCATTATCCGATATCATCATTGCTACCGACGATGAAATAATTTTTGAACACGTAAAAACATTTACTGATCGTGTATGCATGACTTCCACTAATCATCCAAGTGGAACTGATCGTTGTTCGGAAGTAGTTTCTCAACTAAATATTTCTACGGATGTTGTAGTTAATATTCAAGGCGATGAACCATTGATAAACCCTAATCAAATAGATTTATTAGTAAATTGTTTTACAGACAAACAAACTCAAATAGCGACTTTAGTTAGAGAAATTAATGATACTGAAGTATTATTCAATAGTAATACACCTAAAGTTATTCTGGATACAAATCAGTTTGCAATTTATTTTTCTAGAGAAACTATTCCACATTTAAGAAATATAGAAAAGCCTGAATGGCTTGAAAAACATACATTCTACCAACATATAGGCATTTATGCTTATCAAACATCAATCTTAAATTCGTTAACAAAACTTGCTCCATCAATATTAGAAAAAGCCGAATCGCTAGAACAATTAAGATGGATCGAAAATGGCTTTAAAATTAAAACTGCTACTACAAATGATGAAACATTTGCCATCGATACTCCAGAAGATGTGGCAAGAGTTTTAAAACAATTAATTAATTAGCCATCCTATCAGAAATTCGATTTTAAATATAAGTATTTAGCATTATGAGAAAGACTGCCTTATTATTTATAATTTTCATTGTTGTTCTTACATCAAAAAGTATAGCACAATACACACAAGATATTTTAGGTAATGGGTATGACAAACAATCTATTCATATGCCTAATGATGAAGAAGGAGAAGTAATATGTACGATTGTTAGACGTAAAGCTTCACAGCCTACAACTAAAGCTGTACTATATATACATGGATTTTGCGATTACTTTTTTCAAAAAGAATTAGCGGATGCTTATGCAAATAATGGAATAGATTTTTATGCATTAGATTTAAGAAAGTATGGTAGATCGTTTTTACCAAACCAAAAAATAAATAGTTGTAGAAATTTGAATGAATATTTTCCCGACATTGATACAGCTTTAGCAATAATTAAAAATGAAGGGCATACAAACATTACAATTAATTCACATTCTACTGGAGGATTAACAACTGTACTATATGCAAGTGAGCGAGCAAAAAACAGAAAATACAATAAAATAGTATTAAACAGTCCTTTCTTAAGCATGAACCAAAGCTGGTTTAAAGAACATATTTTAATTCCATTCATGTCATTTTTAGGGAAGTTCTTCCCTAATATAACGTTACCCAAAGGCCTGTCAGGTTTATATGGCGAAAGCATTAACATTCACAAAAGAGGAGAATGGGAATATAATGAAACTTGGAAACCAATTATTGCATTTCCTATGGATGCGGGATGGCTTAGAGCTATTCATTTAGGGCATTTACAAGTAGAAAAAGGACTGAATTTGGAAGATAGCATATTGGTATTAAGTTCTGATAAAAGTATTTATGGTGATGAATGGACAGAAGATTTTAGAAATGGAGATGCCGTTTTAGATGTAAATGAAATAAAAGCGTTAGGTAAAACACTAGGTAAAAATGCTAGTGTAAAAGAAATCAAAAACGGGTTACACGATTTATCATTATCAAGAAAAGAAGTACGACAAGAGTATTTCAATTTGATTACAAAATATTAAGATGGAAAAAAACTCATTACATATTCGCAATAAACACAGAGATAGTTACGACTTCAAAAAGTTAATTGCTGTTCACAAACCTCTTCGCGAATTTGTATTTCAGAATGAACATGATATTATATCTATCGATTTCTTTAATCCAGATGCAGTAATAGCTTTAAATAAAGCTTTATTAAAACTATATTATAATATTGATAACTGGGATTTACCAACGGGATATTTATGCCCACCTATTCCAGGAAGAGCTGATTATATTCACTATGCAGCAGATTTATTCGGAGAAAAAAATACAAAACTAAAATGCTTGGATATCGGAGTTGGTGCCAATTGTGTTTACCCTATTATTGGTGTAAATGAATACGATTGGAAATTTGTAGGCGCTGAAATTGAAACCATAGCAATTAAATCTGCCCAAACAATTGTTGAAAGCAATCCTATATTAAAAGGTAAAGTTGATATTCGACGACAAAAAGATCCAAACAATAAATTGATCGGAATTATTCAGGCTGGAGAAAGATTCGACTTGGTAATTTGTAATCCACCATTCTTCACCACTGCAAAAGAAGCAGAACAAGGAAACATTAAGAAAACTAGTAATCTAAGAGGTGAACTAGTTATTAAACCAAGATTAAATTTTGGAGGTAAAAACTCAGAATTGTGGTGCCCTGGAGGTGAGTTGAAATTCGTTAACGACCTTATTTATCAAAGTAAACAATACGCAAATCAAGTTACTTGGTTCACTACCCTAGTGTCTAAAAAAGAACATCTAAAGAAAAACTATTTTCATCTCGAAAAATTAAAAGCTGCAGAAGTACGTACAATTGAGATGAAACAAGGCAATAAAACTAGCCGAATGCTCGCTTGGCGATTTTAATTTAAAAATAAATTTGCGCAACCAAATAGTTTCATATATATTTGCAACCATTCAGTTGCTAATAATTATATTACTATGCGTAGAGATGTATTTCAAGCGATAGCAGATCCAACAAGACGAACAATTTTAACATTGTTAGCTGTACAAGCCATGACACCTAATGCTCTTGCGGAGCATTTTGACACTTCTCGTCAGGCAATATCCAAACATTTAAAAGTTCTAACCGAATGTGAGTTATTAACCCCTACTCAAAACGGAAGAGAAGTGCATTACGAATTACATGTAGATAAAATGAAAGAAATAGACAAATGGTTAAATCAATTCCGTCAGATATGGGAAAATAGATTTAATGAATTAGATAAAGTATTAGAAAACCTTAAAAACAAAAAGAAATGAGAAACACCCTATTATTCGATTTTTCTATAGATAAAGAAAAGACAACGATAAACGTAAAAAGAGAATTTGCAGCTCCAAAGGATATTGTATGGGATGCCTGGACAAATCCAGAAATACTTGATTTATGGTGGGCGCCAAAGCCTTATAAAACCATTACAAAATCAATGGAATTTAAAGAAGGTGGAACTTGGTTTTATGGAATGGTTTCCCCTGAGAACGAATG
>CAZYBY010000356.1:0-6605 GCA_964645385.1 uncultured Sphingobacterium sp. | reverse complement strand
ATATACAATATCATTATGTATAATATTCGTAATTCTGATGTCGCGTTTCGGAACAGAATCGCCCATTAGTACTGTAAATATTGGGCTTTGCACTTGTTTAATATACGACTCTGGCTCGGTTCCTGAATTATGAATTCCATCACTCGCTAAAATTACCGCTGCTAAATTTCTATTACGATAAGCATTGATCATTTCTTGCAAAGGCAGAGATAAATTACTTCGACGACCTTTAAAATCGGGCTTCGCATTTTCGATTAATTCTGATGATATCAATGATGTTTTAACATCAAACTTATCCGATAATTTGTCGATTAAGTTTTGAAGTTGAACTTGATAATCACCTTCGTAATATGATTTGTTTTTATTCAATACGATGGATTGAGAATTATCCTGAGCAATAAAAACAATAGGCTTTTCGTAGTTTAAACTTTTACGAGTAATTAAGGGAGAAAACAAAAACAGCATCAGAATAAATACCACTATGCCTCTGGCAATAGCCAGCATATTTCGAACTCGAGTTTGAAATTTCTTTTCTATTCGATATAAAATAAAAGCGTATCCACCTGCAATAATGATGCAGTAGAAGATCCAAAGCAAAGAAAAATCTTGAAATTGAAAACTCATGTTTATTCGATCTCAAAGGAAGCATTTACTACTGCTGTTACTTCTTTTTGAATTGAAGAAACATCGTTCATTCCGTAATCGCTTACCATATTAGAATTAACTGGAGTAATTTGAAGTACACCCATACGAGCATTTCTCATCGGACCTAAATTCGAATTCGTAGCGGCAGCAATTTTCTGAGCACGATTCATCGCATCTTTCGCTGCTTCCGATTGAATTTCGATTTTAATTTCCGCTAATTGGGTATAATAAAATTCCGGATTGAAAATCTGGAATTCTAAACCTTTAGCATAAAGTGTAGAAATGTCTAAGGAAATTTCCTTTATCAATTCCACATCATCGGATTCTATTTTGAAATTCTGAGAACCATTGTAACCGATAAGAGCACCCTGGTTTCCGTTGATGTATTGGTATTGAGGAAAAATATTAATGGTTTCGAAAGCAACTTTCTTACCTTCGAAACCTTTTGATTTTAAGTATTCGAGCAAAACAGGTTTTTGTGCATCAATTTTTTCTACGGTAGATTTCTGAGTAGATTGAAAAGCACTTAAGGTACCACGTAAAATTCCTAAGTCTGCTTTAATTTCTTTTTTCGCAGATCCTGTTACTGTAATGGTTTGATTTTCTCTGGAAATAGATTTCCAATTAAAAGAGAACACCAAAACGGAAGCAATAAGGGATAAACCAATAATGCTTGATGGAATTATAAAACGATTGTTTTGCATAATTAAATTAAGTTAACATACCACCGCAAACAGAGATTACTTGTCCGTTTACGTAAGCACCCATATCCGAAGCTAAGAACAACGCAACATTTGCTACATCTTCAGTTTCTCCCATACGTTGCAATGGAATCATTTTGCTCCATCCAGCTACAACATCTTGAGGTAAAGCATCAGTCATTTCCGTACGAATAAATCCTGGAGCAATAGCATTACTGCGAATGTTTCTCGAACCTAATTCTTTCGCGATCGATTTTGTAAATCCAAGGATACCTGCTTTAGAAGCTGAATAGTTAGCCTGACCAGCATTTCCTTGTAAACCTACAATAGAACTCATATTTATAAATACACCAGAACGTTGCTTCATCATCGGTTTCGATGCTGCTTTAGTAACGTTAAAAATTGATTTTAAGTTTGTGTTGATCACATCATCCCATTGTTCTTCACTCATACGCATCAACAAACCATCTTTCGTGATACCAGCGTTGTTCACTACAATATCGATGGTTCCGAAATCGGCAACAATTGAATTGATTAAATCTTCAGCTGCTTTGAAATCAGAAGCATCCGAACGGTAGCCTTTTACTTTAGTACCTGCAGCTGCTAATTCTTGCTCTAAAGCTTGACCTTTTTCTACAGACGATAAATAAGTAAAAGCAACATTTGCACCATGTGCTGCAAACACCTCTGCAATCTTTTTACCAATACCTTTCGAAGCACCAGTTACTAGTGCAGTTTTTCCTTGAAGTAATTTCATTTGATGATTGTTTTGTTGTACGAAAATACAGATTTTTTTGATACTTGAATCTCGACATGTCGACTAATTGAGACGCAGAGGGCGCAGAGAAGTTCCTGTTCGTCGAAGCGTCCACGCTTCGACATTTGTTTAGTCCCGTTCGTCGAAGCGTCCTGCTTCGACATTTGTCCTGTTCGTCGAAGCGTCCACGCTTCGACATTTGTCTTGTTCGTCGAAGCGTCCACGCTTCGACATTTGTCTTGTTCGTCGAAGCGTGGACGCTTCGACGAACAGGAAGTAAGGCTAAAAACGGGTTCGAATGACACAAAAAAAGCGTGCAGATTATTCATCTACACGCTTTAAGTATTTTTTTTCTTGTTCCCTGTTCGGGATTAACATATTAACGGATTAACAAATTAACAAATTAAATTAGTCCTGCTTTTTTCAATTCCTCTTGCATAGCAACACCAATTTGAGCTGGTGATTCTACAACGCGGATACCGCATTCTGCCATGATTTTCATTTTTGCAGCAGCAGTATCATCAGCACCACCAACAATTGCACCTGCGTGTCCCATACGGCGACCAGCTGGAGCAGTTTGACCTGCGATGAAACCTACAACTGGTTTCTTTCCGTTTTCTTTAATCCAACGAGCAGCTTCAGCTTCCATTCCACCACCAATTTCACCAATCATAATGATACCATCTGTTTCAGGATCGTTCATTAATAATTCAACTGCTTCTTTAGTTGTTGTTCCGATAATAGGGTCGCCACCAATACCAATAGCAGTTGACTGGCCTAAACCTAATCTAGAAATTTGATCTACCGCTTCGTAAGTTAATGTTCCTGATTTAGAAACGATACCAACTCTTCCTGGTTTGAAAATAAAACCTGGCATAATACCAACTTTAGCTTCTCCTGCCGTCATTACTCCTGGGCAGTTTGGACCAATAAGCGTACAATCTTTATCACTAATATATTCTTTCACCTGAATCATATCCTTAGTAGGGATACCTTCAGTAATACAAATAATCACTTTAATACCTGCTTCAGCAGCTTCCATAATCGCATCAGCAGCAAAAGCTGGTGGTACAAAGATAATCGATACGTTTGCAGCTGTTTGTTTCACAGCATCTGCAACAGTATTAAATACCGGACGATCTAAATGCATAGATCCACCTTTACCTGGAGTAACCCCTCCTACTACATTCGTTCCGTACTCTATCATTTGGCCAGCATGGAATGAACCCTCGCTACCAGTAAAACCTTGTACAATAACCTTTGAATCTTTATTAACTAATACGCTCATTTGTTTATTTTTTGATGCAGCGAAATTAAGGTATTTGTTCGGAAATACGAAATGCAGATTATCGATACTTTAGGGGGACGCAGAGGACGCAGAGGACGCAGAGGGAGCAGAGGACGCAGTGGGAGCAGTGGACGCAGAGGGAGCAGTGGACGCTTCGGCTCCGCTCAGCGTCCGGACTAAGTACTAACGACCAACGACTATGGACTAAGGACCATTTCGTATATTTGCCCAATGCGTTACTTCTTACAACTTTCCTATAACGGTACTAATTACCATGGTTGGCAATTGCAACCGAATGCCATTACTGTGCAAGAAGTATTGGATAAGTCGCTGAGTCTCTTGTGCGGACACCCTGTATTTTCTTTGGGATGTGGTAGAACAGATGCAGGAGTGCATGCAAGAGATTTCTATGCGCATTTTGATACCGACAAGGAAATAAGCGACGAGCTATTAGTAAATATAAATGGTATTCTTCCGAAAGATATTTCTGCGAAGCGTTTTATAAAAGTAGCCGACGATGCTCATGCTCGTTTCGATGCTACCTCTAGAAGCTACGAATACCATATGCACTTTAAAAAAGACCCTTTTAAAGAGGGTTTCTCATATTATTTCAATTATCGAAATAAACCTTCGGTAGAATTGATGAACGAGGGTGCTAAAATAATTATGGAGTACGAAGATTTTGCTTGCTTCAGCAAAGTGAGTACCGATGTGTTTACCACCATATGCAAAATTACCGAAGCCCATTGGGTACAAGATGAAGATGGCGCATTGGTTTTTCATATTAGCGCAAATCGTTTTCTTCGCAATATGGTGCGTGCAATAGTGGGTACTTTGCTCGATTATGGAGTTGGTAAAATTGATGAAGCCGGCCTTCGTCAGATTATTTTAAATAAAAATCGAAGTTTGGCAGGAACAAGTGTGCCCGGAAATGGTTTATATTTAACGAACATCATTTATCCTTATCTATAAAAAACAATTGAATGAGTAGTGTAAGCGGAAAAGCAATCGATACAAAAATACTTCGTCGTATTTATCAATATTTACAGCCTTACAAAAAGGTGTTTTACTTGAGCGTAATGCTCACTATTCTCCTTGCAATTGTTGCTCCCGTTCGTCCATATCTTGTTCAATATACCATCGACCATTATATCTTAAAAGATGATGCTAATGGTTTGTTCAATATGGTTTTGCTGATGCTCGGAATTCTTGCACTTCAAACTGTAATTCAATATTACCATACGGTATTAACCAATTGGTTGGGGCAATCGGCCATTTTAGATTTACGAAAATTAGTATTCTCGCATTTACTAAGTTTACGTTTAAAATATTTTGATAACACTCCTATCGGCACCTTAGTTACGCGTGCGGTTTCGGATTTAGAAACGATTGCCGATGTATTTTCGGAAGGACTAATAGTCATTATTGGAGATATCCTTCAAATAGTAGTAATTATTGGGGTGATGGTGTATGTGGATTGGAAATTAACCTTGATCAGTTTAGCAACTATACCTTTCTTATTAATCGCTACTTATATTTTTAAAGAGCGCACTAAAAAAGCTTTTCAAGATGTACGTGTAGAAGTAGCAAAACTAAACACTTTTCTTCAAGAACATATCAGTGGTATGCGCATCACTCAATTATTTGTTCGTGAAGAAGCGGAGATGGAGAAATTCAAAGCTATCAATCGTCGACACCGTGTTGCTCATATAAAATCGGTTTGGTACTACTCTATTTTCTTCCCTGTGGTGGAATTAATGTCGGCTACCAGCGTTGGTTTATTAGTATGGTACGGTTCGAAAGAAGTGTTGGATGGATCATTAAGTTTAGGTGTTATCGTTTCCTTTATAATGTATTTGAATATGCTGTTTCGTCCGATAAGGGAATTGGCTGATAAGTTTAATACTTTACAAATGGGAATGGTAAGTTCTGAAAGAATTTTTAATGTATTAGATACAAATGAACAAACTCCGAATAATGGAGATCTAAATAATATTCCTGTTCGGGGTAAAATAAATTTTGATGGAGTAAGCTTCGCCTACAATGAAAATAATTTCGTTTTAAATAATATTTCTTTTGAAGTTGAAGCCGGTAAAACCCTTGCCATTGTTGGAGCTACAGGGGCTGGCAAATCTTCTATCATCAATTTGTTAAACCGTTTTTATGAAATCAATAATGGTGAAATAAAAATTGATGATATCAATATTAAAGAATTCGAACTTTCATTTTTACGATCGAAAATAGCTACCGTTTTGCAAGATGTATTTTTGTTTTCGGATACCATTGCTGAAAATATTCGTTTGAAAAATCCTTCGATATCTATTGAGAAAATTATCCAAGCAGCGAAGCAAGTTGGGGCGCACGATTTCATTATGAACTTGCCAGGTGGATACGATTATAATGTGATGGAACGTGGAGCAACATTATCGGTCGGACAAGCACAATTGATTTCATTTATTCGTGCATTGGTTTACGAGCCAAGTATTTTAGTTTTAGATGAAGCTACCTCATCAGTAGATACAGAGAGTGAAGAATTAATTCAATCGGCTATACAGAAATTGATGAAAGGAAGAACATCTATAGTTATCGCTCACAGATTATCAACTATACAAAACGCCGATCAAATAATGGTTCTAGACCATGGGGAGATCGTAGAAAAAGGAACGCACCAAGAATTATTAAAACTCAATGGTGCGTATAAAAAGTTGTATGATTTGCAATATTCAAAAGCCTAAACCAATTTACTTTGGCTCATTATCTAAGACGGTCTGCCGACTTCACTAATTCCTCGTCTTTCTTAATGGCTCTTGCAGCTAATGCAGTAAGTACTATTGCAATACTTGGGAACATAACCGCCATGCCCGTTACAATATTAGTAACGCCTTCTGCATTTACCGTTTTGTAAGCCGAAGCAAGCATAGTGGAAATTAATGCAAAAGTTAATACGATCATTACTCTAGCCAATCGTAATTGTTTTTTACGATCGTTATATTGAAAGATGGTAATCATCAGTCCTAAACCCACTGCTAAAGTCATTACACTCTTCGCATAGTTTGGTTTAGCTAATACATATTCATTAGTAGTAGCTTCTTTTTCGAAACGACCTTGAATAGTAAGTTTCACTTCCTTAATTGTTGCATCTGGTTGTTTCTCCACGAAAGTATAAATCGGGAAGAAATACATACAAGCCAATGCCGCAGAGGCAAGGAAGAGG
>CAZYBY010000355.1:0-11076 GCA_964645385.1 uncultured Sphingobacterium sp. | reverse complement strand
ATTTATTTTCTCTTTCTTGAAATACATCTTTATTCCAAAGTCGTGTTAAATAACTTTGAGATACTTCTTTAACCACTTCTAATAATAAAGCACTTCCTTCTTGTCGCCCTCCCGCATATAACAAATCTCCACGCTTCTTATCAATTGCTTCCGACTCTCCAGTAACAAAACTATAATCGATATGAGCATCTCCTTTAATTAGAATTGAGTCAGCTGGAATTAGCTCTTTATTCCTAACAAGTATATGATCTCCTTTTTTTAATTTGATAACAGGAACAACTTCTTCTTTCCCTTTATTCATTTTAGTTATAGCCATTGGGAAAAACGATTTGTAATCGCGCTCAAAAGAAAGAGTCTCGTATGTTCTGTCTTGGAAATATCTACCAATTAGCATGAAAAACACAATCCCTGTCATCGAATCTAAGTAACCAGCACCTGTGTGAGATCCAATCTCATATAGGCTTCTAACGAAGGTAACAAGTACTGCTAAAGCTATTGGTAAATCGATATTCAAAAATCCTTTTCTCAAACTTTTAATTCCTGAAACGAAAAATTCATTCGCAGAATAGAAAAATACAGGAAGTGAAAGGAATATATTCAAGTATCCAAACCAAGAAGTGAAATGTTCTTGATCGAAATAATTTCCTAAAGAAAAATATTCAGGGAAACTCAACATCATGATATTCCCAAAAGAAAATCCAGCGATACCAATTTTGTATATTTTACTTCTATTGATTTTCTTGTTCGGATTTTTTTCTGCCTGTTCTAAACTAATATGAGGTTCATAGCCGATGCTCGACATTAATTCTGCAATATCGCTGAGCTTAGTGCCCGTTTCTAGATAAACAATTTCTACTTCTTTCTTTGGGAAGTTAACTGTTGATCTTATAACTCCAGGATTTAATCTTTGTAAATTTTCTAACAGATAAACACATGAACTGCAGTGCATGCTTGGTACATGTAGTGTAATATGAGTTTCGTTCCCGTCGGTATAAGTAATTAATGTTCGTTTTAAATCTTCGTCGTCGAGAAATGAATATCTGAACTGCTGATGACTATCTTTTCTGCTGATCCCAGGTTTATCGTCTAAAGTGTAATAATTACATAAGTTATTTTCAGAAAGTAATTCATACACCAACTTACACCCTTCACAACAAAAAGCTTTATTATCGAATTTCACTACTACCTCTTCGCATTCTTCTGAACAGTGGTAGCATAATGTTTTAACGTCAAGAGCTTGTTTCATAATTGTACAAATTACCGCCTAAACAAACATATTAAAAATGATATTAGTCATAATTAAATAATACTAAGTACCAGTGGGTATACAAAAATACCTTATAAGAGGGATATAATTAGCGATTTTATGGAAATACCTTTATTTATCAAATTATAGGGGAAATATTTGATTGCATCTTAAAAATTCGATGAAGCGTACGAAGAGTATGTTTCATAGGGTTTAATTAAGTGGAAAGGTGTTCCTGAGTAAAATCGGGGACACTTTATTAAACGATAACCAACCTAAACAACATACTATGAAATCAACTTTACGTCTCACTGTAGCTATCGTATTAACCTATGTAATGCTACCCATCACCTTGTTTGCACAAGCTAGTTTTAATGATATTAAATATCCTTACGCGAATGATTCTTTAATAAACGAAATCTATGAAAATGCCGCTTGGAAAATTGAAAACACACAGAAATATTATCTGTACCCAGATCGTAGACCAATGTCTGTTAATATGTACGACCCAAGTGCGGGTTTTCCATACAAAATTGATTACTTATATGATGGTAACAACAGACTTACGGGATACAATTTAAGTTTGAAATTTGGTACTTGGATGGAGTTTATTCATCTTAGAATTACCAGAGACAACAATGGCAATGTTACAGAAGTGTTCGTTGAACAATTGGATCAACCGGGTGGAAGTTTTGTAAATGATAGCAAAACGACAATCACTTATGATTCTCAAAACAGAGCAATTCTTCAAATTGAACAAAATTGGGATGATAATTTAAGTCCAGCAGCTTGGGTTATAGATAGTAAAAGCACCTATACCTACAATGTAAATAATAAATTGGATGTTCAGTTAGACTCATCGTACGTGAGTTCAAATGCTTATATTTTTAATGCGAAATATGTACATGAATATGCAAATGGATTATTAACACTGAAATATAGAAAAACTGCACTTGATGCCATTGCAGCTAGAACTACCTATTCATATAATTCAGCTAATGTTTTGTGGCAAGAAACTACAGAGAATTATGATGGCTCGACATATACATTATATGAGAAAGATTCATCGGTATTAGATGCAAGTAATCTAATAACTCAAACATTTAGATATAAATTCGATTTTAGTTTAAATAAGTCCATATTAAGTGAGCGTTTAAATGCTACCGGTTCGGCTGTAGGTATTTCTAATACAAATTATATCCTAAAAGCGATTAAGGCTTTCCCAAATCCTACCTCTGGAATCACGAACATCAAATTGTCTAAACCAGTGGATGCAAACGTTAGTGTATACAATTCATTAGGAGAACTAGTGATGAGCCTTTCTTTAAAAGCAGGTGAGTCTGGACTTGATCTGTCGAGTTTAAATAATGGGATATATATGCTTTCTGTAAAATCTCAAGGAGAAACCTATCAATCTAAAATCATACTAAATAAATAGTCTTTAAATTACTAATTAAACCAAAGCACAAGCCGGTATTCTGCAAAGGATATCGGCTTTTGTAATCATAGGATTCGGTACAATTGATAAATTTCTCTTATCTTCAATTTCTATTATCCTTTCAAATGAAGAAGTTTACAATTATCGCAATCATTTTAGTTTGGGCATTTCAAACGCAGGCTCAAAATGCCGGAGAAATAAAGTTGAAATTAGAGAAGCTAAAATCTGTAGGTTCAGTTTTATACATTGCAGCTCATCCAGATGATGAAAATACAAGGCTTTTAGCATATTTAGCAAACGAACTCAAAGTGCGAACGGCATATTTATCCCTTACTCGTGGCGATGGTGGACAAAATCTTATTGGTACGGAGCAATCTGAGAAATTAGGAATGATTCGTACTCAGGAATTATTAGCCGCTCGCTCAATTGATGGCGCAGAACAATTTTTTACTCGTGCATTTGATTTCGGTTTTTCTAAAAATCCTGAAGAGACATTTAATTTTTGGAATAAAGATTCTATTCTAGCAGATATGGTTTGGGTGATTAGAAATTTTCAACCTTCTATCATTATCACTCGTTTCCCTACGGATGGTAGTGGAGGGCATGGCCATCATACAGCTTCTGCAATTCTTGCCGAAATTGCTATGGATTATGCAGCTGATGAATCGAAATTTCCAGAACAATTAAAATATGTATCTACTTGGAAAGTGAAACGTTTAGTTTGGAATGGCTTTAATTTCGGAGGTCGACCACAAAGTGATGGTAAAGATTTTACTCGTTTTGATATTGGAGCATATAATCCTCTATTAGGGAAAAGTTATGGTGAGATTGCATCCTTAAGCAGGTCTCAACATAAAAGTCAAGGCTTCGGAGTGCCAATGCAAAGAGGTGCTACTATAGAAACATTTAAATATATAAAAGGGGATAGTGTGAAGAACTCTATCTTTGATGGTATATCTTTTTCTTGGCTTCAATTTAAAAATGGGAAGCAGATTAATGCTATGATTGAAAAAATAATCAAGGCTTATGACCCTATTCATCCTGAAAAATCTATTCCAGCATTAATTAAACTTGATGACGCATTAAATACTATTGATGAAAAATATTGGGTAATTCAGAAACGTAAAGAGATAAGCGATTTAGTTTTTGCTTGCGCTGGGATGTACATAGATATAACAAGCGCTGATATTTACACTACTCCAAACAGTACACTTAAAATTTCAATCCAATCTATAAATAGAAGTAATGCAGATATAAAATTAAATAGAGTTAGCATTTCGGATATTTATGATACTACATTGAATGTAAGTTTATTGCCAAATTCTTTGTATTCTCAAACTACTAAAATCAATATAAATAATAATACTTCTTTTTCTAATCCTTATTGGTTGTTGGAGCATCCAAGTAGGGGATTATTTCACGTTTCCAATCAATTGAATATCGGGAAAGCATTTAATTCTCCAGCATTACCTACAACATTTTATTTTACCATAGATGGTAAGGATTTTCAATATACTAGAGATATTAAATATAAATGGGTTGATCCTGTGAAAGGAGAATTGTATAGAAACTTAGAAGTATTGCCTGCAGTTCAAATGAGTTTTCTTAGTAAAAATATAATCTTTACGAATGCAGATACAAAAAAGAAAGTCCAAGTTTCTTTGCGTACCAATCAAGCTAACTTACAAGGCATTGTAAAATTAAATTTACCATCTGGTTGGGAGTGTAATCCGAGTGAAATAAAATTTGATAGTAAAATAAAGGATGCTTCTCTAACATTTGAGTTTGAAATTTCATCTACAGCAAATGCTAGTTCTGGTAAAATTATTCCTCAAGCTATTATTAATGGTACAATTTATTCAAATACAGTAGAGCATATTCAATACGATCATATTCCAGTTCAAACTCAGGTTAAATTGGCTTCTATTAGTATCGAAAAAATTAACTTGAATGTGAAAGGCAAAAAAGCAGGATATATTCCTGGAGCAGGGGATGAAATTCCAGAAGCCTTGAAGAATATGGGTTTCGAAGTAGTTATGCTTACTGACGATTACATGAATACGCAAGATTTATCTAACTTAGATGTTATTGTTGCTGGTATTCGTTTATATAATACAAATGATAAAATGCAAGCGTATTATGATAAACTAATGACTTATGTTTTCAATGGCGGAAATTATGTTGTACAATACAATACAAATAATTTTATCAGTAGTGTAAGTGCTAAAATTGGTCCATATCCATTCCAAATAGGAAGAGATAGAGTAACAGATGAAAAAGCAAAAATGAATGTTAATAATGCTACTGATCCTTTGTTGAATTACCCGAATAAAATTGCTGATAGTGATTATGAAAATTGGGTTCAAGAGCGTGGATTGTATTTTCTTACTAATATTGACGAACATTATACTAAAACATATACGGTTAATGATCCTTCAGAAAAACCAAACGATGGGATGATGATTTCGTGTAAGTATGGAAAAGGAGTTTTTACTTACACTGGTATTTCATTCTTCCGTCAATTACCAGCAGGTGTTCCAGGAGCTTATCGTTTATTTGCAAACATTGTAAGTCAGACAAAATAGTATGTCGATTATTGATTGGTTAGTATTAGCATCAACTTTATCGCTTATCGTTCTATACGGCGTTTATAAAAGTCGTGGATTGAAAAGCATGGATTCTTATTTACTTGCCGATCGAGAAATGCCTTGGTACAATGTTGGGCTTTCTGTAATGGCAACCCAAGCTTCTGCAATTACTTTTTTATCTGCACCAGGACAAGGTTTTACAGATGGCACAAGATTCGTACAATTTTATTTCGGTTTGCCTATTGCAATGTTGGTATTATGCATCACCTTCGTTCCGATATTCCACAAACTGAAAGTTTATACTGCATACGAATATTTAGAGCAACGCTTCGATGTAAAAACTAGAACTTATACAGCAATATTATTTTTAATACAACGCGGATTGTCAACAGGCATTACAATTTACGCTCCATCAATTATATTATCCACTATTCTAAATATTTCACAAGTATATACTACCAGCATTATTGGTGTGATTGTTATTATTTATACAGTTTATGGTGGAACAAAGGCTGTATCCTATACTCATTTATTACAAATGTTAATCATATTTTCTTCGATGTTTATCGCTGGATATATGATTGTACATATGCTCCCAGAAGGCTTTGGCTTCTCTGAAACCTATCAGCTATCTGAAAAATTAGGTAAAATAAATACAATCGATACTAAATTCGATTTGAATAATAGATACAATGTTTGGTCCGGTTTAATTGGTGGATTTTTCTTAGCCTTATCATATTTTGGAACAGACCAATCGCAAGTTGGCAGATATTTAGCAGGTAAATCGATAAGAGAAAGTAGATTAGGATTAATTATGAATGGTATTGTGAAAATACCGATGCAATTTTCAATTTTGTTGATTGGAGCTTTACTCGTTGTCTTTTATCAGTTTTATTCGGCGCCAATTTATTTTAATGAACAAGTAGTTTCAGAAATAAAAAATACAGAATATGTAGCCAAATATGATTCGATAGAACAACGTGCAGATAATCTTGCAAAGCTTAAAGCTATTTCGATAAATGCACTATCGAACGCGCATAAATCAAATTCAGTCGAAGATATAGAACAACAAGAGAAGAAATTACAAAGTTATGAGGGCGAATATCAATCATTACGAAAAGAAGCAAAAGGAATTATTGCAGAAGCAAAAATCACATCCGATGACGATAGTAATTATGTGTTTCTCAATTTTGTAATGCATTACTTGCCCAAAGGATTAATCGGATTGATAATAGCGGTTATATTTTTAGCATCAATGGGTTCTACAGCTTCGGGTCTTAATTCATTGGCATCTACAAGTGTTGTTGATATATATAAAAGATTACTTAGCAAGGAGAATACAGATGGAGAATATGTGAATGCAACTAGATGGTTCACCATAGGCTGGGGCATTTTTGCAATGATAGTAGCATTTTTTGCAGGGCAGCTGGGCAATTTAATTGAGGCTGTAAATATTCTTGGTTCCTTGTTTTACGGAACTATACTAGGAATATTTGTATTAGCTTTTTACTTCAAATTTATTAAAGCTGATGCAGCATTCTATGGTGCATTAATTGCCGAAATAATGGTGTATGTAATTTATAAGATGGAGCTAATGGCTTTCTTATGGCTAAATGTTATTGGATGTGTATTGGTAGTGATACTCGCTTTTGGAATTCAAACTTTCATTAAGTTTAGAAATCAGTAATTCCCACTACCCATTACTCATTAAGCTAATTTTACTTTGATCGCATTGATACCTTTTTGTCCCATTTCTGTTTCAAAAGTTACCTTGTCGTTTTCTTTAACTGGTTGTAATAAGCCATTGACATGCACAAAAATGCTTTCCTGATTATTGCTATCTTTTATGAAGCCGTATCCTTTTTCAGTATTGAAAAAAGTAATTGTGCCTTTTCTAATTAAATCTGCTGGATCTGCAGCTTCCTGACGAGATACCGAAATTTGAATATCTTCAGTGTTGAATTCAATTTTTCTAGAAAGATCTGGAGGTGTTGTAGAGATGTTTCCGTTGTGATCAACATAAGCAAACATTTCTTCTAAGCTTTTCCCTTTGTCAGAATTGTTTTTACGTTCTTCTTTCTTTTGCTCTTTCTCTTGTTTTTTCTTGAGCTTTAATTTTTCTTTTTCTTTTTTGTTAAAAGTTTCTTGCGACTTGGCCATGGTTAATTTTAATTTCCTAAATGCATTTTAGTGCTTTGCGTAGGCGAGGAGGATTGTATTTACCGGGCTTTCACGAAGAACTGTTTCGCAAATATACGTATAATTCTGTAGATTAAGAGATTGGTAGTTGAATTGTAAATATTGTACCTTCATTTAATTTGCTATCTATAGAAATAGTTCCTCCCATTACTTCTACTTGTGTTTTTACCATATAAAGTCCTATTCCTTTTCCTTCTGCTTCCGTGTTGAATTTCTTGTACAAGCCGAAAATTTGATCTCCGTACTTGCTCAAGTCGATGCCTATTCCGTTATCTTCATATTTGATGACTACTGAATTGTTGACTTTCTCAGATGAGATGCAGATACAAATAGGGATGTCTTTTTTTGAATATTTTAAACTGTTTGTTATCAGGTTAAAGAATACGCTTCCTAAATAAGTTCGTATCGATTTTATATTGTTTATTTTATCAAAATTAATATTGAACTCTACTTTTTTGTTTTCAATTAAATTTGAAATACTTTCTTTAACATTTTCTACTAATTGATGTAAGTCGATATCAGTTTTCATTTCAGCGACTTCTCTCCGTACTTGCAAAATATTATTTAAGTCTTTAATTACAGAATCTAATCTATTTGCAGATAAATCTAATTTTTTTAGAATTTCTATTCTGTTTTCCTCACTTGGGTTATCGTTAAGTAGGAGGTTCAATCCTAAAATATTTGCTACTGGAGCTCTTAAATTATGAGAAATGATATAGGCAAATTGTTCGAGATCTCTATTCCTTTGCAATAAATCATTTGTAATTTTTTCTTTTATTAATTCTTCGTTTTTCCTCTTTGAAATATCAAATTTCGACAAACAAATACCTATGATTTCATCCCCGCTTTTTACAGGTATAACAGTATTGAAATAGTAGTAATTCCTATTATTCTTCAAATATTGATTTTCATATTCAATTGTTTCCTTCAAAGTAATTGCTTTCTCAAAAACTTTAGAAAATTGAATTGATTTTTCAAAATCAATGAGTTCAAGAAAGTTTCTCCCTATTTCTAAATTTGTTTTGTCTTGTGTATAAAATATTGAATGTATGGATTGATTAAACGAAATGATTTTATAATCCAAATCGAGCAACATGTATCCAACCTCTGTATGGTCAAATATTGATTTTAAATTTGCCTCAGAAGTGTTTAATAGTTGTGTTTTCTCTTTTTTCTCTTGCTCTATGTAGATGTTTCTTATTGCAGAAGATACGTTTCTTGCGACACGTTCCAGTATAAGCACTTCGTTTTCGTCGAATGCAACTATATTTTTAGCATAAATATTTAATACGCTTTTTCTATTTTCAAAAATGTCTAATTCTAAAACAATTGATGATCTAATATCAAAAAACTGAGCAGCATCTAACCAGGGTTGGAAATTAGGATTTATTTCTGCGTTGTTATTGATATATTTCCCTCCATATTTAAGCACTGTCCCTGTTGGTCCATTGCCCATAATTGGGTCATCGAGGTCTATTATAATATTGTTTAGATATTCTTTTGCTCCATAAGAACTAATTGCTTTTACAATTCTTTTTCCTTCTATCTCATCAGGAGTATGGCTAATCCATGCAAGTTTGTACCCACCCTTTTCGACCAAGCATTCACAAACTAAATCATAAATCGATTGCTCATTATCTTCAGACGTAAGAATGTCATTTATATTATTTAATAATCTTAATTCGTGATTTGTTTTTTGAATTCGCTTATTTAATTTTTTCTCCTCTGTAATATCTGTTTGAATGCCAAACCAGATTACATCGCCATTAGGTCTAATTTCTGGTGTGCAAATTATCTTCATCCATCGAATTCCATTTTTCAATGAATTGCATTCAATTTCAATTTCAAAATTACAATGATATTTAAAAGATCTTTGAGTGTTTTCGTCGATATATGGTAGATATTCTGGTAAAATAAAATCCCTTAGTATACCGGGCTTGGCAATTACTTCAGCTGCAGTATGACCAATTAAATTGACAATGTTTTCGCTTACAAAGTCACATGATAATCCTTCATCCTTTTTACGAATAAATCTATAAAAAATAACACCAGGCAAATTTTTGCCTAGAGACATTAAAATTTCATGTTGATCAATTGCTCTCATTTGGGTACTGTGGGATGAGCGAAGAGTATATAAATATCCTTCCTATTTGGATAATATACAAATAAAAAGGGCAGTATTTTTAGATACTACCCTTTTTATTTTGATTCTATGTTAGGCTATAGCTGCTTTAAGAGATCTTCCTGACTTAGATAACCAACGTGTTCAAAAGTTTTTGCATTTCCTTTGTATACGAATAACGTAGGTAAAGCGTCCACTTTTAGGTATTTGCAAAGATTTGGATTTTTGTCGGCATCAATTCTAATAATTTCCAGTTTATCGCCCATTGTCTTTTGCATTTCTGTTAAATAAGGTGCCATTCTTTTACAAGGTGCACACCATTCAGCATAAATATCTATAATGACAGTTTTTTCATTCTTAAGTAATGCTTCGTATGATTCGATAGTCATTTCTGAACTTGATGATGATGTACTTGAATTGGTTTCTTCAGGAAGCTGAGAAGCTCTCCATTTCATCATCCCTCCATTTAATTCATAAACATTTTTGAAGCCGTTGCCTCTCATATAATTTGCAGCACTAGAACTTCTACCACCACTTAAACAATACACAAAATAAGTTTTCGAAGGATCTAATTTTTTAATTTCAACTTCTGCATTTGAAGAATTCCAATCGATGTTTTGTGCATTAGCAATATGCCCACCAGAAAACTCATCTGCTGTTCTTACATCTAGAACCACAGCATCTTTTGTTTCGCTGATTTTGTTTTGAAAATCTTTTGCTTCTAGGCTAGTTTTAATCCCTTGTCCGTTACTACAAGCAGAAATGCTTGCAATTATTAACACACTTAATACATAATATATTTTTTTCATACTGATTTATTTACTTAAACTACTGAAAAATAATAATCCCATTAATGCACCATATAATGTGCTATTCAATGGCTTTGATGTAATTGCACAAGTACCACTAGCACAACCAATAAAATAATAATAGGCATAGCCTAAACCAGCTCCTACTATTGTTCCGATAATTTGCATTTTGTATTTTTTTACTAAAACCATGCGCAAAATTACATTTACTTTAACTTATATAATGTGATAATTGTTACGTTCCGATTTATCTTATCCACATTTTGTATGCTTGTTCTTGCTTTTCAGTAAGGTTTGACATCTTTTCAATTTTATACTTAACAGCAGGATTTTTTGAGATTACTACTTCAATAGTTTTCATCATCCCATCTCTATTTAATAAAACTGAAATTTTATCTCCAACTTTTTTATACGATATAGCTTTCGTTAAATCATCCACTCTGAAATTATCAATTGCTATAATTTCATCGTTAACATTAATGCCAGAAATATATGCCGGACTATTTCTAACAACAGAAGTGATTATTACTTTGCCATTAGTATTGCTACTGTTTGCCCCGAGGTAAACTTCTGATTTACCAGAATTCAAATCGGTAATTTTTAAGCCTGCAATTGCTAAATAATTCTCAAAAGAAATTGGCTCAACTCCATTTACATATTTCGCATAAAAATCG
>CAZYBY010000354.1:0-7464 GCA_964645385.1 uncultured Sphingobacterium sp. | reverse complement strand
AGCACATTGATAATAGTGAGTATTGAGTAGTGAGTAATGGGAAAATGAATGAAATTATAAAAGGGAAATTCATTAAAAAATATAAACTAGCTACTAAAATCTAAAATCTAATATCTAATATCTAAAACTCTAAAATATATGGAAGAACTAAAATACCCAATCGGAAAATTTCAGGTACCAAGTGAATACACTGATGCGTCGAGAGCTGAGTACATTCAGGTGTTGGCAGACTTGCCGATGAAATTAAAAGAAGTTTTAGTAGGCATTACAACAGATCAATTATCTAATAGATACAGACCTGAAGCCTGGACTATTCGACAAGTGGTACATCATTTAGCAGATAGCCATATGAATAGTTTAATTCGATTCAAACTTGCATTAACAGAAGACCATCCTACTATCAAACCATATAACGAAAATCTATGGGCTAATTTAGCAGATGGGAACGGCGATGATATTACTCCATCAATATTAATTATTGAAGGAATACACGCTCGATTAGTTAAGCTGTTAACTAGTGTTCCTGCAGAAGATTGGGAACGTAAAGTTCATCATCCAGAAAGCAAGCGCGACATGAGTATGAATTTTTTATTAGCGCTTTATGCTTGGCATAGTAAGCATCATTTGGCTCATATTAAAAACGCATTGGCTAATCCATACTAATGGCAATTATTGGTAATGATATAGCAAAAGCAAAATTGCTTTTGGAGAAAGGTGAATTAGTAGCTATTCCTACTGAAACAGTATATGGGTTAGCTGCTAATGCATTTAATGCTGATGCAGTTTTGAAAATTTACGAAGTAAAAGATCGTCCGAAATTTAATCCATTAATTATACATAGTAATTCATTAGAACGATTTGAGGAATGGGGAATTATTATTCCTGAAAAACTAAAACGATTAGCGGATAAATTTTCGCCTGGTCCATTAACGTATGTAGTTCAGAAATCTAATACTATTCCAGATGTAATTTCTGCAGGGCAAGAGAGTGTTGCGATAAGAATTCCTAATCATAAAATGGCATTGAAGTTATTGAGCGAAATTGATTTTCCTTTAGCAGCCCCAAGTGCCAATCCATCTGAATATGTAAGTCCAACAACCGCCTTCCACGTTCAAGCTCAATTAAACGATAAGATTCCATATATTTTAGATGGAGGAGCATGTTCAATTGGTGTAGAATCTAGCATCATAGACATGCGAGGTGATAAAGTTCGATTACTACGATTAGGTGGGATAAGTAAAGAAGAAATTGAAGAGGTATTAGGTGAAGAAATCGAAGATCTGTTAATTTCTGATAATATTATTGCTCCAGGAATGATGAAAAGACATTATGCAACTTCTCATCCAATTATATTTGAAGAGCAAATAGATATTTCTAAAATCACAGAGCAAACGTATGCTTTACGCTTTAGTGAATTCGCCGATTATCTTCCTAAAGAACGACAATTCTTGCTATCTGAGAAGGCTGATTTGAATGAAGCTGCAGCTAATTTATTTTCGACAATGAGAAAAATGGATGCATTAGAGTTGGATTTAATAATTGCAGAACATTTTCCAAACATCAAAATAGGTAGAGCAATAAATGATCGATTAGAAAGAGCGGCTAGTAAAAACCTACATTCCTAAAATTTCTTTCAATCTTTGATATCCACTTTTGCTTACAGGCAATTGAATGCCATTGCTTAGTACAGCTAAGTGTGATTCTTTATCGTAAGCATCAATTCTTGATACTAAAGAAACATTAACTAAATAGGAGCGATGTATTCTTACAAAATCATTTGTAGAAAGTTGTTCTTCGAAATAAGACATTGTTTTGTTTTTAGAAAAGCTACCTTCATTCGACATGATTTTCACATTATCTCCATTCGCTTCTATGTATTGAATTTCGTTTGTAGGAATAATTTTTATTTTACCTTCTGATTTTACAACAATGCGATTCTGTTGTGAACTATTCGCGGGCAATTGAATTTTATCAGTTTCTATTTTCGGAATTAAATTCGAATTGAATTTTTGAATCGCTTTATCGAAACGATCTTTATTAAAAGGTTTTAAAAGATAGTCGATAGCATTAGCTTCGAAAGCTTTTAAAGCATATTCATCAAAAGCAGTTGTGAATATAATCGCTGGAGGATTATCTATAAGCTCAAGAAGCTCGAATCCATTGATTTTCGGCATTTGAACATCTAAGAATATCAAATCAGGCTGAAGAGATTGAATAGCCTTCATTCCTTCAAATCCATCAGAACATTCTGCTAGAATTTTTATTTCAGGATATGCCATTAAATATTCTACAACGATAGAACGTGCTAAAGGTTCGTCGTCTATGATGATGCAAGATTTCATTGAGGAATTAAAATTTTAGTGATGAATAATCCGTTATTTTCGTGAGTAAGCAAGAGATCATTCCTTGCGTATAGTAAATACAGTCTTCGTTGAATAGAGTTTAGTCCGAATCCAGTTCCTTTATCATTAGCAGATCTAGTAGCGGGATCGTAAGGATTACTTACTTCTAATAGTATTTGATTTTTTATTTTTTCAACCTTAATAAAAATACTTACTTCCCCAGTTGTATCATACAAACCGAATTTAATAGCGTTTTCTACAACAGGTTGCAAAATCATAGCAGGTACTTGGGCTTCGATAGTTTCATCGAATTCGATAATTGTATTTAATCGATGCCCGAATCGAACTTTTTCGATTGCTAAATAAAGCTCAAGTTGTTTTAGTTCTTCTGTAATACTTATTTTTTTGTTTTCTTCTTGACGAAGAGTACTTCTTAAAAAATCTGAAAGTTGATGAATCATCGTTCTAGCTTGTTCTGGTTTTACAACCACCAAAGCTGAAATTGAATTCAAACTATTAAATAAAAAATGAGGTTGAAGTTTTTGACGGAGACTTAAAAGTTCAGCTTCTTTTGCTAAATCTTCAATTTTCTGACGGTGTTTATCTTGTTCACGTTGTTCTTCTATTCCATACCAGAACCAACTAACACCTAAAGCGAAAGTGTTAATCATCAATCCGAAAATAAAACGAACAGGGAAAGATTGTTGAACAAAATCAAAATAGTTCATTTCGCTAATGCTAACAAACGAAAGTAGGTAAGGGCTATAAATTGCCCATCCATAAGTAAGCACAATAACCATCGACATGCTTATCCATATTGACTTTGCGATAGGTTTGTAAAATAATAATATCAAACTTATCAGAACTGTAGTTCCTGCAAGAGTGATGTTATATACAAAGCTATCCCAAAAAGAAGTAAGCCAAGAAACATGAAATAAATTATGCACAATCCAGATATGAGTTGCTGCCCAACTCAGAAAGAGCACAATAAATAATGCGTTGAACTTACGATATGAGAAAAGCGTTTTAGCCATTTACTTAAAAACTTCTGATATCTATTCCCGCTAATACAGAGACGCCTTCTATGACAAGAACTTTAGAATTATCAGCATCGAAGTCGATGATGTTACGTTTATCATCTAAACCTCCGAATATACTAACCATTTCAGTTTGTACTTTCCAGTTTGAAGGCACAATAAGTTTAGTGCCACCGAATACCTGAACTACTTCTAATTTCACTCTGCCTTGAATATCGCATTTTGAAAAATTGATTTCATTTCCACCAAAAACAGAAACGATTTCTCCTCCTTTAAAATGCTTACTTACGATTACTTTTTTATTTCCACCGAAAATTGCGATTAATTCAAGACGGTCGTCCATTGTTTCATCAGAAGCTATATTTGAAAAGTTCCCAGAAGCTTCATCGAAAAGGTGTACAGTTTTAGGTTTCTTTTTTCTAATTAAGCGTATGCCTAAAGCGATTAAGATAGCAGGGAAAATAACAGAGCTTAGATGTACATCGTAACCTGCTATTTTATCAATAATAAATATTACACCAATGGTTGTAATAATTGCCCAAGACCAATCTCTAAATCGATTGCTAACGCCAATTGCTAAGCCCAAGCCAATCATAAACATTGGCCAAGAGTATACCCATTCAGGGAAAGGGAAATTAAAAGATCTGCCTAAAAAAACTAGACCGATTAGAATAATTAGAATGCCTATCCACTCTTTATTCTTCTGATTTTTATATTTATAATGGTTCATTTCTTTAAATAATATATACGAATGTACGTTTCCAGTAAAACCAACACAAGGTTAGAACGTTATTAATGTACAAAAAACCGATGAATGGAGGATTTTTGGGGTTAAAATTATACCTTTGAGCATGATACAATACATATTAGTAGGGATATTGTTGATTTGGGCGGTGTATTATATAGTACGAAGCCTTAGAAATCAATTCAGCAATAAGAGCGGCTGCGCTTCTAATTGTAAGTGTGGAGTTGATTTCAATGAGATAAATATTGACGCTAAAAAATAATGAAAGCTGAATACATCAGTAGTCTTCAAAATCCGAAGGTTAAAAACCTTGTTAAGTTAATAGAGAAATCCTCAGAACGTAAAGCACAAAATTTAATTGTTATAGAAGGCTTGAGAGAGTTAGGCTTGGCAATTTCTGCAGGTATGGAAATATACCAGTTGTATTTTTGTCCGAGCATTGGTGCAAATGAAAACGAATTAGAAGCACAACAATATTTTGAAGTAAGTAAAGAAGTTTTTGCAAAGGTTGCCTACAGAGAAAATTCGGATGGTTATATTGCATTGCTAAAACCACGTTACTATACTTTAGAGAATTTACCTCTTACAAAAAATCCATTTATCATTATACTGGAATCAGTAGAAAAACCAGGCAACTTAGGGGCTATCATGCGTACCGCAGATGCAGCAAATATTGATGCTGTAATAATTTGTGATCCTAGAACAGATATTTATAATCCGAATACTATTCGCTCTAGTGTTGGCTGTATTTTTACTGTGCCGATTGTTGTAAGTACAAACGAAGAAGTGAAAACCTGGTTAGACAAAAAAGGAATTAATCATTATGCAGCAGCATTAACTGCTACCAAAATTTATACTGATGTAAATTTCAAAGAATCTTCGGCAGTAATAATGGGAACAGAAGCTACAGGATTAAGTGAATTTTGGTTAAATAATTCAACATCACAAATTAAAATTCCGATGGAGGGCAAAATAGATTCACTGAATGTGTCGATTTCTACGGCAGTGCTAACGTTCGAGGCGAAGCGCCAGAGAAAATATTAATATTGGTGGCACCACTTAAGTCATGCCACCAATTACCCTGATAAATGCAGGTTTTTATAAAATCCTGCATTTATTAAACTAATCTTTTTGAATAAGCACTGTAGCATAGGCTACAACTCCTTCGGCTCTGCCGATGAATCCCATTTGTTCGTTGGTAGTTGCTTTGATTGAAAGGTCTTCTTCTGAAATATTCATCGCTTTCGCTAGGATACTTTTCATAGCAGGAATATGAGGGTTGATTTTTGGTGCTTCTAAGCAAATCATACAATCAATGTTTCCTATGCTGTAATTTTTTTCAGCCAACATCTTCACACATTCTTGTAATAAAATTACACTTGAAATTCCTTTCCATCGATCATCAGTATTTGAGAAATGATAACCAATATCACGCATGTTTGCTGCTCCTAAGAGCGCATCGCAGATGGCGTGAATTAGAACATCTGCATCCGAATGCCCGTAAGCACCTTTATGATGTTCAAGTTTTACGCCTCCCATAAAAAACGGATGTCCATCTTTTAATTGATGGACATCGAAACCAAAACCTACTTTGATTTTCATAATATTAATTTTTTACTTCTGGACTGTCAAAGTTAAATGTCAGTGAAAAACGAAGTGTGTTCTCTAATGGATTTCTTTGTGTCGTTGGGACTAAGTACGATAAGTCTAATCCGAAAATATTGTATTTAATACCAGCTCCAAAAGTGAAGTATTGACGATTACCTTTTGTTGGGTGTTCGTAAAAATATCCACCACGAATTGCAAACTGTTTATCGTACCAATATTCAAAACCAGCTGAGTAATAAATTTCGTGAAGCTCTTCTGTTAACCCGCCTGGAGCATCATTAAATGATTGAAAAATTCCTCTTGGAACAGATACGTTTGTGCTTTGACCTTTTACAATTATTGGATCGCCATTACTGTCACGAATAATAGCATTGTCGCTATCTACAGCATATATAGGATTTGTTGGAACTAATAATTTATTCGCTTCAACAAAAACTGTTATCTCGTTGTAATTGTCAAGCTTTACAGTACTAGCTGCACCTACTCTTAAATTTGTTGGGATGAAGTAACGATCTGTAGCATTTGTGTAATTCATTTTAGCACCAATGTTTGATACATCGAATCCATAAGCAAATGAAGTTTTCTTTCCATTGATAATATATTCATCACTTTTATAAAAACCAGAAACATCTACTGCAACTGATTGACCAGCTTTTACTGATTGGCCATTTTGTACAGATTGTCCTTGAGCTAAGTTAGAATTGATATAACGGAATGCTGTACCAATTGCAAATCGATCAGATAATTTTCTGTTGTAAGAAAAATCAACTGCTAATTCATTAGGGTTACCCGAACCTGTAACATTTCCTTGAATATCTGTAAATGTGATATCTCCTAAAGAAAAATATCTTAAGCTATAACCAAAGGTTTGTTTTTTATCAAGTTTATAATATCCACCTAAGTATGCTAAGTTGATATCAGGAACTAAATTTTGCAACCAAGGAGTGTATGCTAAACCAAATGCATATTTTTTTTCCATGAAGGCGAACTTCGAAGAATTCCAATGGTTAGAATAAACGTCCGGTGAAGTCACTACCCCTCCATCGCCCATAGCTCCAGCTCTTGAATCCGGGCCAATTAATAAAAAGGGTACTGCAGTAGTAATTGCATTTACAGAAGATTCTCTTCCGTTTAAGTTTTGGGTATTAATTTGTGCACTTGCATTTTTTACATTCATTACGAATAATGCTGATGTAAACAGCGTTCCTGCCACTAATCTTTTAATCATCTCTTTCTTCAAAATCATTATTACTTATATACAAAGGTCCAAATATAGAAAAATCTATATTCTCCCCAATTAATTTAAAATCACTAGCTTTTGATATTTATCGCTAACAGACCCATCAGAAGCCTTTACTTTCATTCTATATACATAAACACCTCTAGCCAATTTATCCCCAAACTCATCTTTAGCATCCCAAGCTATATTTGCTACTCTTGAGCCTGATGAAGCCGCATTATAGTTTATCGTCTTTACTAAACGTCCAGAAACGCTAAATATTTGAATAGACACATTTAAATCGTCGCCTGGTCTATTATGCTCAAATTGGAAGCCAGTAGATGTAGTAAATGGATTTGGGTAGTTATAAACCTTATCAATATTGAAATTCTTAGATTCTAATACAGTAAATTCAATATTTTTCTCTGATGAATTATTGATAACATCCCAAGCTTTTATACTTAGCTTATATTTCCCTGGCGTTAATTTTGAAAAAGGATATCTGATTTCACC
>CAZYBY010000353.1:0-2936 GCA_964645385.1 uncultured Sphingobacterium sp. | reverse complement strand
TTGCAAAAGGATTTTTGTGCATGTCTTTTCCTTTTTTACTTAAATAGTTAGTGTAAAAAGAAAAACCATTTTCATCATATCCTTTTACTAAAACGATTCGAGCTGAAGGAATTCCTTCTTTCGTTGCAGTTGCTAAAGTTAAGGCATTAGGTTCTAACACTTCCGCTTTTAGAGCTTCTTCAAACCATTTTCCGAATTGTTGAAATGGGTTTTTAGCTACGTCTGCTTCCGATAAACTATGCATTGCGTAGTCGGTACGTAGATTCTCAAGTGTTGATTTATCGATATTACTCATTATTGTTGTTTGTACTTATTTCTCCAATATAATTTCTCGTTTAATTTTTTCAGAATTAATTCTGCTAAAATAAACTCGCTTAAATTTTGATTCATAGCCATGCGGACATCGTTCTCCGAAACATCTATTCTATACAAACATGCATAAAGTAATGTTCTATTTTCGCGCATCAATGTTTTTAAATAAAGGGCTAAATGACTTCGTAAATCCTCGTAATTAATATCGTTTTTAACTGCAGGAATAGAATCTTCGTTGAAATTTTCACGAAGGGCCGTAATCAATGCTTCTTGATTTTCGTTCGACATTAATGCTATTTTAATTTTGAATTTAAGTTGAGGATGCTTAAATTCATTTATTGTTCGCTAAGATATTAAGAAATGTTGAGCAAAATTGCACCTACAGCAGGAAAAATACTTATTTCCGAACCTTTTATGCTAGATCCTCAATTCAGAAGATCAGTGGTATTGCTCGTAGAGCATGCAGAACAAGGTACTGTAGGCTTCGTCTTAAATCAAGAAACACAAGTTACCATTACCGATATTATTCCAGGTTTCCCGATGTTCGATTCACGAATATGCATTGGTGGGCCTGTTCAAACCGATACATTACATTTCATTCATAAAATACCAAATCTTGTTGATGGTGGAGTAGAAGTGGAGGAGGGTGTTTATTGGGGTGGAGATTTCGAACAATTAAAAGAGCAGATAGCACTCGGCAATGTAAAACTAGAAGATGTTGTCTTCTTTTTAGGTTATTCCGGATGGAGCCCTGAACAATTGGAAGAAGAAATAGAAAGCAATTCATGGATTGTATCTCTAACACAATCACAAGATATTTTTAGTGAAGACCATCAGAATTTCTGGAAAGAAGCCATTCGTAAATTAGGCAATAAGTATGCTCATATTGCTAATTTCCCGGAGAATCCAATGTGGAACTAGGGTAATTTGTTAATTTGTTAATAGGTTAATCCCGAATTCTCGGGACAGGATATGTAAATGAGGTAATCCCGAATGCTTGGGACAGGTTATGTTAAAAGTTTAATATACAAAGCTGGAAAAGTATTAATTATTAGGACTTTTTTCTTACAAATAGTGATACAATTGCAGTAGTTAATAATCCCATAAATGGTGCGCCAATAATCGATTCTTTCATATAGTTATTCAAATTGAAATAGGCTTGGGCTTGTTCTAAAGTTTGTTTGTTGTTTGTAACGCTATAATTAATGATGTTCTCGAAGAAATGTGGGGTTATATAAATGCTTGTAATATATTGCGCAATAGGTGCTAAAATAGTAATGAAAATAGTCATTACTAATCCGCTAGCGAATGCTTGGCGGTAAGTAATTATTCCACTGTAATCGCGGTTTCTTTTTTCTCGTAAAGCTAAAACATAAATTAATATTGCAGGTATAGCAACTAAGTTTGTGTAAATATAGTGCTTATCGATATGCGTAGAATGCAAGCCTACTAAACGTTCCATACACATCCAAAGAAGTGTCATAACGAAAAACGCAAATGCGTATTTAATTTCGGTTCTTAGTTTTCTCATATTAATTTGTTAATCCCGAATACTCGGGACAAGTTATGTTGATACGTTAATTTGTTAATCTCAAATGCTGGGATAAGTTATATTAATGAAATTAAGAAAATTTAATTAGTAATCAAATACTACTCACTAACATAATACTGCATTAACGCAACTTGTCCCGAGTATTCGGGATTAACAAATTAACCTATTAACAAATTAAATAGGTGATTTTATCCGATTCTGCTACTTTTACAGCCCCTAGCTTCTCTACTGCCTTTTGAGAGCGGTAGTTTGTTAGTCCAACGTGGAAATAAATATTCTTTACGGATTGAAATGCGTAATCGATCATTAGTTTTTTAATTGCGGAATTATAGCCATTTCCCCAATGGGCTCTGTCGATAAAGGTAAATCCGATAGCTACTGAACTATCTTCTTCGTTAAATTCGTAAAATCGGGTACAACCGATAATGGATTGATCTTTTTTATCTAGAATTAAAAAGGCACCATTAGATTCAATGGCGCCATTAAAATATTTTTGAAATACATCTCTTTTATAACGATCGGAATTGGGGTGTTGCTCCCAAATTAATGGATCGGATGCCACCTTAAATAGATCTTCGAAATCTGATTCATTTAGTGGTTGAAGTAGTACGAGGTCGTTAAGTAGAGTAGGTTGGAGGTTCATTGATTAAAAGGAACTATGAAAACCTTTACCTCGCATTCCTTCCGCCGATTTTTCTACTTTATGTTTTAACTCTGCTTTATACTCATCCATGCGTGCTGCAACAATTGGGTCGGTACTACCTAAAATTTGAGCCGCTAAAATTCCTGCATTTTTTGCTCCGTTTAATGCAACGGTTGCAACTGGAATTCCACCTGGCATTTGTAGAATAGAAAGCACTGAATCCCATCCATCGATAGAGTTTGAAGATTTAATAGGAACACCAATTACTGGTAAACTCGTTAGCGAAGCTACCATACCTGGTAAATGCGCTGCACCTCCTGCACCTGCAATAATTACTTGCAGTCCACGAGCTCTCGCTGTTTTTGCATAATCGTACATACGGTCTGGAGTTCTATGAGCAGATACTACCGTAAGCTCATAAGCTATGCC
>CAZYBY010000352.1:0-2423 GCA_964645385.1 uncultured Sphingobacterium sp. | reverse complement strand
AGGAAAAGACATGCACAAAAATCCTTTTGCAAGCATGGTTTTTTTCTGGCCAGAACTTCAACGTCAGGTTCGAATTGATGGTAAAATTTCAAAACTATCGAAAGAAGAATCGGAAGCATATTTCAATTCTCGCCCTTACGAAAGTAGAATTGGTGCTATTAGTTCTCCACAAAGTCAGGTTATTCAAAACCGTGAGAGCCTTGATGTTGTTTTCAAAAATATGGATGATAAGTATAAAGGCAAGCATGTTCCAAAACCAGCACATTGGGGCGGTTACATCCTTCAACCATTAGCAATTGAATTCTGGCAAGGTCGACCAAGCCGTTTACACGATCGTATGAAATACGTATTGATGGAAAAAGGAAAATGGAAAATTGAACGTCTTGCTCCATAATTTTTATTTTTAAAATGAATTTCGAAGAGATAAAAAACAAAATCAAATCTAAGTTTGGTGAAGCTGTAATTTCTGCTGAACAAACAGACCAATTGCAGGCATCGCTAACTATAGCGTTGTCATCTATTAAAGATGTTTGTCTTTTTTTAAGAGACGAGCCTGAATTGTATTTTGATTATTTGAATTGTTTATCGGGTGTAGATTACAGCACAGAGAAATCTGAATTAAGTGTTGTTTACCATCTCAGTTCTATACCTTATAAGCATCAATTAGTTTTAAAAGTGAATGTTCCTTTCGAAAGAGACTCTTCAATACTTCCCGTTGTTCCTAGTGTTTCCGATGTTTGGCGTTCTGCCGATTGGCATGAGCGTGAAGCCTTTGATATGTATGGAATTAAGTTCGATGGACACTCGGATATGCGTAGAATTTTATGTCCCGACGATTGGGAAGGTTATCCTCTCCGAAAAGATTATGAACCCGCAGAAGTTTACAATGGTTTAAAAATTAAGTTTGATCGAAGTAGCGAAAATGACTAATTATAAAACAAATCTTTCACAGTTAAAAAATGAAGAGATGATCCTAAATATGGGTCCTCAGCATCCTTCTATGCATGGGGTTCTGCGTTTAGAATTATTAACCGATGGTGAGATTGTAAAAGAATGTACTCCACATATTGGTTACTTACACCGTTGCTTCGAGAAACATGCAGAGAATTTAACCTATCAACAAATCATCCCTTTTGTAGATCGTATGGATTATTTAACATCCATGAACAACGATCATATTTTTGTAATGGGTGTAGAAAAAATGATGGGTATAGATAAAAATATTCCTCAACGTACAGAATACATTCGTGTATTAGTTTCTGAATTAAATCGAATTGCTTCTCACTTAATTGCTATTGGAACTTATGGAATGGATATCGGAGCAGTAACACCGTTTTTCTGGTGTTTCCGCGATCGTGAGCATATTTTAAATTTACTTGAATGGGCCTCTGGTGCTCGTTTATTATACAACTATATTTGGATTGGTGGAAATTATTACGATCTACCTGTTGGTTTTGAAGATCGTTGCTCAGAATTTGTAGATTATTTTAAACCGAAAATGCGCGATTTAGATGATTTGCTAACCAATAACCAAATCTTCATCAATAGAACTAAAAATGTTGGTATACTTCCATTGGATGTAGCCATTAATTACGGTTGCTCTGGACCAATGTTACGAGCATCTGGATTGAAATACGATTTACGTAGGATAGATGAATATTCTGTTTACCCTGAATTAGAATTCGACATTCCTGTTGGTAAAGGATTAATGGGTACAGTAGGCGATTGCTGGGACCGCTATTACGTTCGAGTGCAAGAAGTGTATGAATCTCTTCGCATTATTGAACAATGCTTAGAACGATTAAAAGGACCTTTAAAACGCACACCAGATTACGACCCAAGAGCTAATATGCCTAAAAAGATTATTCCTAAAGCTCAAGAGTTTTATGTTCGTGGTGAAAGTCCGAAAGGTGAATTAGGTTATTTCTTTGTAACCGATGGAAAAACTGAACGACCTATTCGCTGTAAAGCACGTTCAGGAGCATTCTCTAATTTATCTGTATTACCAGAAATAGCCAAAGGCGCTATGATTGCTGATATTGTTGCAATCTTAGGATCAATTGATATTGTACTAGGCGAAGTCGATAGATAATATTTAATATGTTAATGGGTTAATATGTTAATTTGTTAATGAGTGCTGATAGCTGTAGGATTCACTTACATGCAGGATTCGGGAACCATTGTAAAATTGTTCAAATTAACTTATTGTCCAAATTGACTTATCGTTCAAATTAACTTAAACTTTGCGAGTTTCTCTTGCAATTGCTCTAATTTGAATGGTTTCTCTAGGGTATCGTCCATTCCAGCTTCCAAACATTGCTTTTCATCGTCACCAAATGAACCTGCAGTAATTGCAATAATAACCGGACGATTTGATGTGTATTTTTTAAGAATTTCTCGGGTTGTATCTAATCCATTTAAAT
>CAZYBY010000351.1:0-5074 GCA_964645385.1 uncultured Sphingobacterium sp. | reverse complement strand
CCAAGAACAGAATAAATCGATTGTTTAAACTTTGGAAACGAAACAACGGTTGATCAAGGTGATAACAGATATCCATTAAAGGACATATTATTTTTTCAAAACAGGTTAGAATTAAAAAACGAAAATTGGTTCATAAGAGCTTATGCAACACATGAAGATGCAGGTAAATCTTATGATGCAGTATTCACAGCACAACTACTTCAAAATATAGCAAAAGACGATACACGTTGGAGTGGAGATTATCAAACCTATTGGGGTGGTTATATTCGTAAACGTGCAGAAGCATTACCAGGTTATCCACCTAGTCCAACCTTCCCTGATCCATTTGATTTTGAAACCGCAGACTCTGTTTTAAATGCTAATCCAGATTCATTAATTAAATGGCATATGGAAGCATCGGCAATTGCAAACAATGCATCATCGCCAACAACAAGCTCACCAACAGGAGCCATTTATCAAAATACTTACACAGACCAGTTTAATGTGGAACGTTACGAGCCAGGAACATCAAGATTTGATTCTGCATTAAATGCAATCACATCAAGAGTATCTTATTTAGAAAATGGATCTAGATTTTATGATAAATCAGCATTATACAATTTACAAGGAGAGCGCAAATTTAAAGCAGGATGGTATGAAGTAATTGTAGGAGCTAGTGGAAGATTATATACTCCAAATTCAAGAGGTTCAATTTTTAGCGACACTGTAAATAAAATTACCAATTATGAGTATGGTATATATGCTGGAGTTGAAAGAAAACTATTAGAAGATAAACTAAAATTAAACGCAACAATTCGTACAGATAAAAACGAAAATTTTGAACGAGTATATTCTCCTGCAGCATCTGCGGTGTATACTAACAAAAGAGGAGATGTGTATAGATTCTCATTAACATCTGCTGTTAGAAATCCAACACTAGCAGATCAGTTTATATATTTCAATGTGGGCCGTGCAATTTTATTAGGTAATACGAAAGGTTATGATTCGTTAGTTACGGTTCCATCTTTGTATAGTTTCTTCAATACACAAAACTTAGACTCCTTATCGTATTTCAATGTTGATCCAGTTCGACCAGAAAAAGTAAAGTCGGTAGAGTTTGGTTATAGAGCTACATTAATGAACAGTTTGTTTTTAGATGCTAGTTATTATTTCAGTATTTATAATGATTTTATTGGTTATAAAATTGGGGTCGACTTGGATTTAGATACAGCGATAAAAAGAGTATACAAAGCACAAGCGTATCGAATTTCTGCAAATGCGAAAGATGTAGTTTTTACCCAAGGATTTTCAGTAGGCTTATCATACTTTTTCAAGAATTTCTATTCATTGACAGGAAATTATTCTTGGAATAAATTAGATTTAAGAGGATCGAAAGATCCAATTATTCCAGCTTTCAATACTCCAGAACACAAATTCAACATAGGTATAGCAGGAAGAGATATTGACAGGTATATTGGACCGGTACATATTACCAATTGGAGCTTTAGCATAAATTACAAATGGATACAAGGATTCACATTCGAAGGTTCGCCACAATTTACGGGCTATGTTCCAACTTACGATATGTTTGATGCTCAAATAAGCAAAACGATACCAAAAATTAATACTTCATTTAAATTAGGGGCGTCTAACTTATTTAACAAGAAGAGCTTACAAGTATATGGTGGTCCGTATGTAGGCAGATTGGCATATTTCTCTGTAACATACGATTTAGCGAAGAATAAATAATTGAACTAGATTGCTTTTTGTATCAAAACCTATTATATTTATATAAATTATATTAAAACCCAATTTTTATGAAAAAACGTTTACAACTATTAACGCTATTGGCGGCTTCGTTTTTTGCGACGAACACCATGGCACAACGTTACGTATCTCCGGTTTTTTCAAATGTAACGGTAACTTCGAACGTTGTATTTGGACAAAACTTTTCGGTACTAACAGGAACGCCTGTATTGTCTGATTTGAAATTAGATTTCTATGAGCCAACAGGAGATTCACTTACAGCTCGCCCTTTAATCGTTTACTTACATACTGGTAGTTTTTTACCAAAAGGAGTTAATCAACTTCCTACTGGTTCTAAATTAGATAGTACTACAGTAGAAATGTGTAAACAATTTGCTAAAAAAGGTTATGTTGTAGCTGCAGTTGCTTATCGTACTGGTTGGAATCCACAAGGAGACCAAGATACTCGTACAGGAACAATCTTAAACGCTGTATACCGTGCGATGCAAGATGCTAAAACAGCAGTTCGTTACTTCCGTTATATGGGAGCTACAAGTGCAAGCACTTACAAAGTCGACACTAACAGAATTGTAATGTGTGGACAAGGTTCAGGAGGATATGTTGCATTAGCAGCAGCTACTTTGAACAAATTATCTGAAATTCAATTACAAAAATTCATCAACCAAACTACAAATACTCCATATGTAATTCCTCAAATTACTGGTGATTTTGATGGTTTCGGTGGTAACCCAGTTGCAAACAAAGGTGATAACCACGTAGGTTATTCTTCTAAGTTCAACATGGTAGTTAACTTTGGTGGTGCAATGGGTGATTCATCATGGTTAGAAGCTGGTGATATGCCAATTGTTTCTATGCAAGGTAAATTAGATCCATTTGCTCCTTATACTACAGGTGGTGTATATGTACCAGGTACTCAACCTCCATTGTTCGTAGTAGAAGTAAGTGGTGCAAGAGATGTTGAGCGTAGAGCTTCACAATTAGGTAACCACGCTTCATTAGCTCCTTCATTCTTTACTGATCCAGTATCTGTTGAAGCAAATAAATATGCTGAAGGTTTAGCTGGCTTATACCGTTTCAACGGTGCTGCTAATGCTTCTGGTCCATGGGAATGGTGGGATCCAGCTGATCCATTTACAAACAATGGTTTAGCTTCAAACCCTTTAATGTCTAAATCAAGAGCTTTATTATACATCGATACAATTCAAGCTTTCTTTACTCCACGTATGAAGAGAATTTTATTTGATGTAAACACTGGTGTTAATTTACAATCTAAAGAAGATGTTAAATTATATCCAAACCCAGCTTCTTCAAACGTTACAATTGAAATCCCTTCGTTAAACAACGAAACTTATTCAGTTGCAATTTTAGATGCTATGGGAAGATTGGTATTCGAAGAAAAAATGATTGCTGAAAGCAAGAAATCAATCGAAACTTCTAACTTAAGCAACGGAATTTATTTCGTAAGAATTTACAATGGTAAAGATTCACGAGTTGAGAAATTAGTAATCAACAAGTAATCGAAATCTATAAAATTAAAAAGCCCCTTCGGAAACGTCGGGGCTTTTTTTTATTCTTCTGTATCTTCAGATTCTTCTATCTCTTCTGAAGATTCTTCTAATAAATTTTTATCAATTTTCTTTTTTGTTTTTACCCCTAGTAATCGAAGAGATTCAACACTATTTGTTAAACTACCTTTCCCCTCGTGTAATTTACCAAAGGCTGAATGATAACTTTCTTGAGCCTTACCTAATTGATCACCCATCTTCTTTAGATCGTCTATAAATCCTACAAACTTATCGTAAAGTAATCCAGCTTTCTTCGCAATTTCTAAAGCATTTTTTGTATGCTTCTCTTGTTTCCAAACGGATGAAACAGTCTTAAGTGTAGCTAATAAAGTTGATGGACTAACCAATACGATTCTCTTCGACCAAGCAAATTCAAACAGGTCGCGATCGTATTGAGACGCAACACTAAATGAAGATTCAATAGGAACAAATAAGAGTACAAAGTCTGGAGAATGTATACCGTATAAATCTTGATAATTTTTTGCACTCAACCCTTGAACGTGAGCACGAATAGAGGTTACGTGATCTTTAATGTGTTTCTCTCTATCTTCTTCACTAGTTGCATTTAATAATTTCTCATAAGCAATTAAAGAAACTTTAGAGTCGATAATTAAGTGTTTATTATCTGGTAAATGAATAATTACATCTGGTTGAAAACGATTTCCATCTTCGTCAACCAAATTCATCCCTTTGCCTTGTAAAGTATAGTTTTCATTTTCTATTAAACCAGAACTTTCCAATATTTTTTCTAAAACAAACTCACCCCAATTACCTTGCTTTTTAGTATCACCTTTTAGTGCATTCGTTAAATTACTAGCTTCTTCAGAAATCTGTTTGTTTAATTTCATCAACTCTTCAATACTACCTTTAAGCGTGTTGCGCTCAGCAGATTCAGACTTATATGCTTTATCAACCTTCTCTTCGAAATCTTTAATACGTTCGCGTAAAGGATTTAGAATTCCATCTAAATTTGTTTTGTTTTGTTCTGTGAATTTTGAAGAATTTTCAGTTAAAATTTTGTTTGCAATGTTTTCGAAATCTTTCGTCAATTTTGATTGAAGATCTTCGATTTGTTGACGCTGTTCTTTTAATTTATCTTCTTGTGCTCTGAAAAAAGTTCTCGATTGTTCCAAAGATTTATTTGCTTCTGCAAGTTTATTTCTTTCAACTTCTAATTCGTTTTTTAGCTGTGAAATTTGCTCTTTTAATTCCTGAGAAAAAATGGAGCTTGTTTTTTCTTGGTCCTTCAGCTTCTCTTCTAGTACAGCCTTATTCGTTCTTAGCGAAAGAAGTTCATCATTATTTTGTGGTTCATTATTTTTCGATTTGGTAAATAATAGTCCTATCAAATAACCTACCACAAGACCGATAATTAAAAAAAAGATATTCATCATGTAACAAAAATAACAAAAGTAATATCAGCACATCGGCCTTTATTATTATTTTTATTGAATGAATAGAAAAAACCCGTCTGCTGATCGTTTTACATTAGATCTTAATCCGAAAGATGGTGTAATTGTTGATGTTTTGAGAGATTATATTTTAGATCTCGATTCTGAAATTATAGAAACATTTAAATATCAATGTCCGTTTTTCATGTTTAAAGGAATGTTTTGTTACCTCACATTTGATAAAAAAATTAAAACTGTAGCACTAGGGTTTGTTAAAGGATATAAACTTGAAGATCGGTATGGATTGTTGTCAACCGACAGAAAGCAAATACGTAAACTGCATTTTAAAGAGGTTGAAGATATTGATGAAGA
>CAZYBY010000350.1:0-3704 GCA_964645385.1 uncultured Sphingobacterium sp. | reverse complement strand
CACTAATCTGCCTGGGGTTGCAATAACAATATCTAATCCTTTGCTTAGTATTTCTTTTTGAGTTTTTGGACCTAATCCTCCATATAATACTACTGAACGTAAATCAGTGTATTTAGAAAGTGCCGTAATGTCTTCGTGTATTTGTATAGCCAATTCTCTGGTTGGTGATAAAATTAAAACTCGAGGATTCATTCCTTGAGCAAACTTTAATTTCATAATCAACGGAATGCCATAAGCGGCTGTTTTACCAGTACCCGTTTGAGCAATTCCAAGAACATCCTGACCGTTCATGATAGTCGGTATGGCCTTTTCCTGTATAGGTGTGGGCTCGACATATCCCAAGTCTTCAATTGCGTTTAGCAATTGGCGGTTTAAAGAAAATTGTTCAAAATTTTTTGACATCGCGCAAATATAGATAAAAATAGTCCTACATCCCATGTCTCTAGTCCATTGTCTCATGTCCAATTCAATTCAATTCCTATATTTGCATAAAGACTATAGATTGAAAATGAAATACCTAATAAAATCAGCTACCATAATAAATGAAGGTAAATCGGAAGTAATGGATTTACTTATTGAAGGAGAGAGAATTGCTAAAATAGCTAATGATATTTCAGATGCTTCTGCAACAATAATTAATGCAGAAGGCATGTGGTTGATTCCTGGCGCAATTGATGATCAAGTTCATTTTAGAGAGCCCGGATTAACTCATAAAGGTGAAATTTATACTGAAGCTAAAGCAGCAGTAGCTGGTGGTATTACATCGTATATGGAAATGCCGAATACTATTCCAAATGTTTTCACTCAAGATTTATTGGAAGATAAATACAATAGAGCTTCGCAAGTATCATTATCGAATTACTCATTTTTTATGGGTACCTCTAACGATAACCTTGAAGAAGTTTTAAAAACTAATACTCGTAATGTTTGTGGAGTGAAAATCTTTATGGGTTCTTCAACTGGAAATATGCTTGTAGATAATCCCAGTACTTTAGAGCAAATTTTCTCACAATCACCAGCTCTTATTGCTACGCATTGTGAAGATGAACATACTATCAAAACAAATTTAGCTAACTATAAAGAGAAATACGGGGATAATGTAACTATAGATATGCATCCCTTAATTCGCTCAGAAGAAGCTTGTTATTTATCTTCTTCTTACGCAGTAAGTCTTGCTAAAAAGCACAAAACTCGTTTGCATATTTTGCATATTTCTACAGCCAAAGAAACTCAGTTGTTTGATGCAAATGTAAAATTAGAGGATAAGTTAATTACTGCTGAAGCATGTATTCATCATTTGTGGTTTTCTGATGAAGATTATAAATCGAAGGGGAACTTTATCAAATGGAATCCTGCTGTTAAAACGGCATCGGATAGAGAAGGAATTTGGAAAGCATTATTAGAAGGTAGGATAGACGTAATTGCTACTGATCATGCTCCGCATACGATTGATGAGAAAAATCAAGATTATTTATCAGCACCTTCAGGAGGCCCGTTAGTTCAACATGCTGTTTTGGCGATGGTAGATAAAGTAAAAGAAGGAAGAATTTCCAAAGAAATAATGGTTCAAAAAATGGCTCATAATCCTGCTATTTTATTTAAAATTGAAGATAGAGGCTTTATTCGTGAAGGTTATTATGCAGATCTTGTATTAATCGACCCCAATGCTAATCTTCAAGTTTCAAAATCAAACATTTTATATAAATGTAATTGGTCGCCATTTGAAGGGTATACTTTCCAATCTAAGATACAATCTACTTTTGTAAATGGTCATAAAGTGTACGATAACGGCGTTTTCGACGAAACTGTAAAAGCAAAAAGATTATTATTTAATCGATAATGTAACCTATTGAGTGTTTTTTCGAATAAGATGAAAAACACTTACTTATGCTACACTTAATGAAAAATCTAGTTCGTATTAGCCTTAAACTATTTGGGATTTAAACGAAATCATTGTCAAATTACAGTCATTTGAAAAACAATGACGTGCTTTTAGTGTATTCTCTATACATTTGCACTTTATTTGAGAATATGGCGAAAGTTTCCATCAATATAGCAACAGGTTCATTACAGAAAGAGGAAATTATTATTGGAATTGATTTAGGCACTACGAATAGTTTAATAGCTTATATCGATGAAGAAAATCAATCACGAGTAATCAATGATACTGGTAAAGGTATTTTAGTGCCATCAATTATACATTTCCACCCTAGTGGAGATATTATTGTTGGGAATGATGCAAAACCTTACTTAATTTCTGATCCTCAGAATACTATTTTTTCTGTAAAGCGACTTCTTGGTCAGTCTTATAAAGATATTGAAGGATATAAAGATTTCTTTAGTTATAAGGTAATTGATGATGATACAGATAGAATTGTAAAGATTAAAGTTGGAGATAAGTTCTTTACTCCAATTGAATTATCTGCAATGATTCTTCGTGAGTTAAAAGAAAGGGCAGAACATGCCTTGAAAACTCCTGTAAATAAAGTCGTAATCACAGTTCCTGCCTATTTCAACGATGCTCAACGTCAAGCTACCCGCGATGCTGGTAAAATAGCTGGTTTAGATGTACTAAGAATTGTAAATGAACCTACTGCCGCAAGTTTAGCTTATGGTATTGGTTTAAATCCTGATGACGAACAAACCATAGCTGTGTACGATTTAGGTGGTGGTACTTTCGATGTTTCTATTTTAAAAATTCAAAATGGAATATTTGAAGTACTTTCTACTAATGGAGATACATTTTTAGGGGGCGATGATTTTGATAGAGTAATTATCGATTATTGGTTGAAAAATCTTGAATTAGATGCTCAAGCTGTAATGAACAACACTTCTTTGGCTCAATCGTTTAGATTGGCCGCAGAAGAGGCTAAAATTGCATTGAGTTCTCAAAATATCTATCAGACTGCAGTAAACGAATATCCTTGTGCAATTAATAGAGCAACATTTGAAGAACTTATAAAACCTTTGGTTGATAAAACGATAGCTTGTTGTGATTCAGCACTCAAAGATGCTGGGATTACAATAGCAGATATTCACCAAGTAGTTATGGTTGGGGGCTCTACTCGCACACCTTTTGTAAAAAAATCTGTTTCTCAATTCTTTCATAAAGATGTGAATGATAGTATTAATCCTGATGAGGTTGTTGCTTTAGGTGCAGCAATTCAAGCGGATGTGCTTTCTGGAAATAGAACCGACATTTTATTGTTAGATGTTACTCCGCTTTCACTTGGAATTGAAACTATGGGCGGTTTGATGGATGTTATCATTCCTAGAAATTCAAAAGTACCTACAAAAGCTGGTCGTCAGTATACCACTTCTGTGGACGGGCAAGTAAACATGAAAGTATCAGTTTACCAAGGTGAGCGCGATTTGGTAAAAGAAAACAGAAAACTAGCAGAATTTGATTTACGTGGAATACCTTCTATGCCTGCAGGTTTGCCAAAAGTTGACATTAACTTTTTATTAAATGCTGATGGTATTTTAAAAGTTCAAGCAATAGAATTACGTTCAGGAATAAAACAAGAAGTTGAAGTAAAACCTACTTATGGTTTAACAGACGATGAAGTAGAGAAAATGCTACTCGATTCTGTAATGTTTGCTAAAGATGATGTTCAACAACGCATGGTAATTGAAGCTCGTACAGAAGGCGAACAAATGGTTTATACTGCAGAAAATTTCATTAAAAAAAGTGCACAATACTT
>CAZYBY010000349.1:0-12954 GCA_964645385.1 uncultured Sphingobacterium sp. | reverse complement strand
TTAGATAATCCATCAACAATAATATATTCTATATCAGGATAACTTTGAGAAGCTACCGATTGTATAGTATCTGCAATAGTTTCAGAAGAGTTATAACAAACGGTGATAATACTAATTTTCATTTTTATGATCTGGCGATATAGAAATTATCCAACACTAACACATCCATTTTAGTTCTTAAATAACAATCTAAGGCTTCTTGAGGTGTATTAACAATTGGTTCATTTTCGTTAAAAGAAGTATTTAATAAAATAGGCACACCGGTTTTTTCATTAAACATTTCTATCAATCGATGATATGCAGGTTCATTATTTTTATCTACAGATTGTAATCGTCCCGTTCCATCAACGTGTGTTACTGCTGGAATCTTTTCTCTCATTTCAGGCTTGATCACAAATACTTTTTCCATAAACGGAACTTCATCTGTTTGCATAAAATAATCAGGCACTTTTTCGATTAGTATTGACGGAGCAAATGGTCTGAAAGATTCTCTTCTTTTAATTTTTAAATTCAGAATTTCTTTTGCATCATTTCTTCTTGGGTCAGCAATAATAGAACGATGGCCTAATGCTCGTGGACCAAATTCTGCTCTGCCATGGTACCAACCAATTACAGAACCATCAATTATTCTATCGGTTACTTTATCAATTAATTCTTCTAGATCGTCGAAGTATTTATATTCTACATTGTTTTTCTTCAGCACTTCTTCTATCTCAGTTTTAGTAGCTTGATATCCGTAATATCCAGTTTTACTAACTAATGTTCTTTTTTTACCTTCAGTTTGATGGTAGTAATACAATGCAGAACCAATACTTGTGCCGGCATCATGAGCTGCAGGAGGAATGTATAGATTTTTAAAACCTGTATTTAAAATGATTTTACCGTTAGCAACCGAATTTTGCCCCACACCACCAGCTAATGATAAATTATCAGACTTTGTTTTTAGTCGCAAATGCTCTGCGATATGAAATATTGTTTCTTCAGTAACTGCTTGAACACTCGCGGCTAAATCTTTATGGTATTGACTTAGTTCTTCGTCTTTTTTCCTAGCAGGCCCAAATGTTTTAATAAACATATCATCATACATCGTGTCTACAAATGGAATACCATCCGACCAAGTCATGTTAACTCCTTTTTTCGTATGATTAAAATAATTCAAATTCAATTTGAATAAACCATCTGACGTCAACTCAATTACTTTGCGAACCTGCTCTTTATATTGTGCATTTCCATATGGAGCTAATCCCATCACTTTATATTCATCACCGTAATGAGGGAAACCCAAGTATTGAGTAAATGCCGTATAAAAAACTCCAATAGAATGAGGGTAATTCACTTTGCTCATAACATTTAAGTGGCTGCCTTTACCATAGGCTGTCATCAGAGAAGAAAAATCTCCAAAGCCATCAATAGATAATACTGCGGATTCTTCAAATGGAGAAACAAAAAAAGCGCTCGCTAAATGAGAACGATGGTGTTCAACATTAACGAACTTTGCTTTCATTCCAGAAAACTGATCAGGGAAATGAATTCTAAATTCATCTTCTAAATTTACGGCTTTCTTTAGATTCGACATTCTATCTTTAATATTAGAAACACTCAATCTATTTTTAATAGCATTGAACACTTTCAAACTAAAATTAGCATACGGGTCGCGGGAAATCGTTATAACATCTATATCAGACAATGTTAAGCCAGCATCAGCTAAGCAAAACTCAATTGCCTTACTTGGGAATCCTGCCCAATGTTTAATTCTACGGATTCTTTCTTCTTCAGTAGCTACAACTACATGTCCATCTACCAAGATGCAAGCCGAAGCATCACCATGATAAGCGTTAAGACCTAATATTTTCATGTTTTTGATTTGTTCTAAATGCGAAAACCATCATTGCGAAAATTACAAAATAAGCAACTAGGTTAAAAATAAAATGATGATCTATATCAATATTCCTAAATTCAGTATATGCAAAACCAACTGCTGCTATTCTAATACAATTCAATATATATATTATGAATAAGCCTGCTAATAAATACCACCTTCTTAATTTATATTGAAATGGATACGATAATGATAATGCTATATGTAAGCTCATTAGTCCATATCCTAAACAATCATAACCTATACCAACCTTTACACCATTTATAATTTTTAAATGATAAGGCATACGAATAGTTTCGTAATTAAATAATTGTAATATTAAAGAAGAAGTATAAATGATTGATTCTCTAAGCCAACGTATATAGTTTAAATGTTGATCTAAGAATTCAGAATAATATTTTCCACCTTGTCCTGTAATTCCAATAAAGAATAAGTTAAAGTAATAAAGGAAGAGAAAAATAAATAAGAATCTGAATATAAAAAAACGTTCAGCATAATACTTTTTCGATTTAACTCTAAGCTCATAAACATTTTGGTCTACCGTTCTCCTGTACCAATATGCTTGTAAATAATGAAACTTAGTGCCAGTTATTCCATCTAAAAAGCCGCCTTGAATAATATAACGATACAAAAAGTATAATACAGGTCGAACAAAAAGAGGCATTCTATTCCATAAACTTTTTAATAACAATCTACGCTCATCCTGGTTCCCGAAAAGATTGCCTTGATTGCTTAATAATTTCTCATGTTCTTCTTTGGCTTGAAGTTCAGCATAGCGAATATGTTTTTTCTTCCAAAAAACTAAATCTTCTTTCAAATTATTTTCAATGATATCATTAGCTAATCGCTTAGTTTTCCCATTCACATAGAAATGATGATCCATCAATTCAGAATCATCTAGATATACATCTTTCTTTTTAAACAACTTTAACAGAAATCTATTTTGATATCCACCAAATCTTATCCACTTTCCTAAAAAATAATTCCTTCTTCTTAAATAAAATCCAGAAAAATTATCAATATCATCACTTTGAAATAATTGCTTCAATTCAGTTAATAATTCAGGAGTGAGTGTATGATCAGCATCTAAACCTAATACCCAATCTATATCTTCGGGTAGTTGTGTTAGCGCAAATTTCCATTGAAGAGTATGTGTTATGAACTTATTCTCAATAAAACTTGCACCATATTGCTCAGCAATATCTTTAGTAGAATCCGTAGAATAAGAATCAATAATGTATATTGGCGCATTTAGCGCTTTAACACTTTCCAAACATTTAGTAATATTTTTTTCTTCGTTGAAAGTTAATATTACGATGGATAGTTTTTTACTCATTTATATAAGCATGTATTAGCATTGATTTCCATAAATATGGTAATCGTCCACAACCTACAAAGTTGATCACTTTAAAATTATGTTCTATCAACAAATTACTTAATGATTTTTTTGACCAAAATTTAATATGTCCACCTTCCCATAATGGATTTAGGTGCGAGTCCCATTTATTTGTAAGAGAAATGACTAGGTTTTTAAGAAACCCATGATAAGGTGTTGTAAGTATAATTTCTTTGTGTGCACTATTTTTTAGAATTGTGCCACACAATTGCATAAAAGCTTTTGGAGAATATACATGTTCGATTACTTCTGTACTTATTATGATATCAAAATTTATTGATGAAAGTTCTATTGGTATAGTGCTACTAGTTAAATTAAAACAAAAAAATCTGTTTGGGTTTTTCTTCTTCGCTATTTCTATACCCGAAATTGATGCATCAACTCCATAAACATCATACCCTAGTTCAATTAGTTTATTAGCTAAAGAACCATTCCCACATCCAAGATCTAAAACTTTAAGATTCTTTCTACCGCCAAGCGTTTGAATAATGGGTTCGTAAATATATTGTTGAGTGTGGTCTAATTCCTCACTATGATATTCATATTCCGTATACTCTGACATATATTTTTATTTATAAAGAGAAAGGTATTCATTAACAAGTTTAACATTATTAAATTCTTTTAATACTATTTCTCTTGCGTGTTCATTTATATACTTTGTTAAACTAGGATTATTTACTGCTTTATTAATGCAATCACTTAATTGAAGCTCTCCACCTTTGAATACAAAACCTAAGTTGTTTTGAAATACAAAAACCGACAAACCCACATTCCCTGTAATCACCACAGGCGTTCCCATAAGAAGAGATTCTAAAACATTATTTGCAAAATTTTCATCGTGTGAAGGCAAGACCATAAGATCGCTATTAGCATAGATCTCATATTTCTTATCCCCATAAACACTTCCATGCCATGTAATTCTATCCTCAATATTCAAACTCGCAGCTAAACTTTTTAGTGAATTTACATATTGCAAGTCTCCATCACCAACTATATTTAAATGACAATTGAAGTTTAGCATCGGAATAGATTTTATTAAAATATCTAATCCCTTTTTGGGGTGTATTCTGGAAAGAAACAACAGTTGATAAGTATTATTTTGAACTCTATTCAAAACCGGAGTATCTAAATTCACAAAATTGGATATAACTTTTAATTCATATTTACTATTAAGTATTTCAATTTTTACTGCCTCATCTGATGATGTCGCATGAATAACAGATGACTTCAATAATAAATTACCAAGTAGAAAATGAATTATTCGTTTTATAAATGAAGATTCATAAGTATATGGACTAAGCATCCCTCTGGGTGTAATTACATACTTCCAAGCTTTTATCTTGCAAATTAGTGCAGAGAACAATGCCACTAAATTCCACCATGATTGAATATGAATTACATCATAATGACTACCATTCTTCCAAAGATATTTTAGCAAGCCAATCGAAAAATGTGAATGGTCCTTTGTTTGCCTTTTAAAAAATCTAACGTTTACTCCATCTATCTTTTGAATTTCGTTGATTGGGAAAGCGAGTTCATTTACTCCATTTGCTGTGGTACTGAGTACTAAAACCTCATTGCTTTTTGACAACTCCTCTGCAAGATAGGCAACCGAGAATATTGGACCACCATACACAAATGCTGGCTTATAAGACGGTGTAATAATTAATATTTTCAAGTTAGTTAATAGCTATGATATGATTCATTTGGGATAATGTAATGCAATCTTCTCATGATAAACAATACAATATAAGTTGATACAACACCCCAGAATACTGCATTTACAAGAAACTCCATGCAATTCCCTCTATTTAGTATTTGAAACAACCCTAAAAAGATCCAGATCGTTCCAAGATTATACCCACAAAATAAATATTCTACGAGTTTGCTTATATATGAGGTTAATGCACCAAATGCGAACATCACGAATAATACATAAAACACACCGCCGGAGAGGTATGCATCTACAACCAAAGGTGGTTTAGCCGAAACAAGCATTTGTTGATTTACAATTCCAATTTCGTATACACGTTTCATCACATGTTCTTCGATGTCAGGTTTATCAGGCCAAAACAATCGAGGTAAAATAAATCGGAATGAATCCCAAATAATAGATGTTCCATAGTAATTAATTTCTGAAGGAACTTTTCTCTTATAATCATTCATCATCGAAATCTCCGATGCTCTGTTCACCAAAAAATCCCAATTATCTTCGTATAAATCCACTTCTCCTGATTGTAATGCATCTATTGCCGACTTGGCAGCAATAGAAGATTCAATTCCTTCTCCCCATGCTTGACTTCTAAATACAGAATTGAAACTTGGTAGTATAAATATCACCGCAATAAATGCAGGTAATGAGGATAACATTACCGCTCGTTTATATTTTGGATATAGGTAAGCAACGAAAATGATTAAAGTGAATATAATTGGCTCTTTCCAACCAGATAATAACACTTGCAGAAAATTGAATCCAAAGAATGCAAAAGCCAAGATGTAAAACTGAGTTTTTTTATTATCAGATTTATACATTATAGCTATGATTGAAGAGATATAAGCTAAATCAGAAGCTTTAACTGCAAATTGACTAAGACCTGGGGTAATTATCAAAGCGAATTTCAATATGGTCAATAAAATGGTTGCCTTTAAGAAAAAATTTGCATCTATTTTATGTTCATTTACTCTCCATTTAAGATTCTGCTTATAATTCATGAACATCAATAAACCCAAAGTGTATCCAGCATGAGCTAAAGAATATATTCTTTGACTAGCTGCAGTCTCCTCTAACGATGAACTGTTAATATGGAAAACCAATGGTCTTGTAAAATTTCTATATCCTAATATATCTAAATAATAAAATATAGATGATAAACACATATAACCAATAAAGATGAGTTGACTTAAAAACATTGGTCGCATTAATTGCTCACTTCTAGGTATATCATTTGGTACCGGTTTTATTACTCCATAGAAAACTAACAGTAAATTTGATATAGAGCCAATCCAAGCCACAACGAAAGATAATTGTGGATTACTACTAAACATAGTAGCAAAGAACCAAGGGATAAATAAAATTAAATACCTAAAATTTGTCATTTATAATAAGGCCTTCTCAAAATTACGAACTAATTCTTCAATAGACCATTTTTTAATTATTTCTGTAGAGTGTTTCTTAAACATTTTCAAGAGATTTCTATCCTGTACAAGTTTTTTCATATGATCAGCTAAATCCAAATGATCACCTGCCCTAAATATAAATCCATTATTTTGAATTAAGTCTATGGCTGCCCCAACATTATCACTTGCTATAATTGCTAAGCCACTATTCATAGCCTCATTTATTCCTAATCCCCATGTTTCTGAAATAGAAGGCAAAATAAATACATCTGCACACCGATATATCATTGGCATTTTGCTCTGATTTACAAAACCCACAAAATGTATATTCTTATCCTCTTTACTTAAATCTCGTAGCTCTTCTTCATCTGGACCATTACCAACTAAAATTAGTGTGCATGACAATTCTTTTAGTATTAGTTTGGCACGAATTAAAGTTTGTAAGTTTTTTCTATGTTCAAATTTACCTGTATACAAAAGCACTGTATGATCTTTGGGAATTTTTAAACTCTCTAAAAACAGATCTGATTCCTTTGCTTGGGTTCCTTCAAAATCCAAAAATCTTTTCTCATCTATAGCATGAGGAGCGAATAAGACTTGATTCTCTTTTAGTCCAACCCAACGATAATAATCGTGGTTGTTTTTTCCAACTGCAATTGCAAAATCTACATGTGAATACACCCATCTTAAAAAAATCTTTCTAATTATTTTTTTAAGATATGATTGTTCATTTAGCAAATGAGAATCTCCTCTGAAATAAATTGGAACTCTTCCTTTAAAATATTTTAGAACTTTTAAATGGCTTTTAAAGCTCCAACCAAATACTACAATTTTATCTGGTTGATAATCTTCTATCTTTTTGATTATTGACGGATTGTCAATCCCTTTAAAATGATGAGTTCCTGGATCAGTAGCTATATTTTCCATAAACTCATACGAATACCCTTCTAACAAAGGGATATCCCATTCCACGATTCTATTAAATCCGGGATCAAATTTACTGATAGAATCCTCCCCCCAAGTATAAAATACTTTCAATTCTATATTTCCCCTTTTTACCAATCCTTGAAGTAAGGGCACATAATATTGAATTGGATGTGAAATTATAAATGCTACTTTATGTTTACCCATTTATATTTAATTTTATTCTCAATAAAGTAGTATGTTATATATGCAACTGGAATCGTAATTAAAACACTTGCAATAAGTTGTAGAATAAATGAAATTATAAAATATTCATTATTAAAATCGGAATATTGTGTTGTGAATTTATTAACGAAGTATAATACTATTCCGTGCCACAAATAGAAACTATATGAGATTCTACCAACAAATATTAGAGGTTTCCATTTTAAAAAATTAAAAACATTAGATCGATAGTCAATTGTTAAAAATAATACTATCGCAAATCCAGAAGTTAATAAAGTGTAGCCAAATATTTTAGTAATAGCATAATATAAGTTATTGCCAGTAAAATTTAAAATGGAATCAGTATTTAAATATCTACCAAGCAATAATAAAATGAATCCAAAAATCAATTTCAAATGAAACTTATTCACTTTTGCATTTTTAGACTTATAGAAATACGCCATAATAATACCAGAAGAAAATTCCACAAATCTAACTGGTAATTGTAAATCATTATTCTTATTTAACATTAACATATAAATTCCGATTAGAACTATGCCTGTTGTAAGGAATATGAAGTATGCAATAAAATTAGTCTTGTAGAAATTAATATATAATATAAGAGGGAAAATTATATAAAAGTGCCACTCTACGGCAATTGACCAGAAATGAGAACTTACCTCAAAATAAGTGGAAAAATTCTGAAGTAAAAATATATTCGCAACAAGTAATTCGAAAAATTTCGGAATTCCTTGTTTAATAAAAAAGAACAAAAGGTATATAATTAATGCCAATAGGTATGCTGGCATTATCCTATAAAATCTCGATAAAATAAAATTCTTATAAACATTAAACGATAATGTATTTAATTTATTTATATAAAAATAATACATACAAAATCCACTTATGACAAAAAAGAAATCTACTCCATTTCCAAGCACTGATAATGGTTTTGCAATGTTTATACCTAATATAGAAATTGGGATTGAGCCATTTAAATGCCAACAATGAATCCAAAGAACACCTAAACAACAAATAGCACGCCAAGCATCCAATTTATCTAATCTACTTGCAGTCATTTATAATTACATTATTAAACAAATCTATTTGCTTTTTTACTTGATGTTGAGCTGTATATTTTTCAAATGCCACCCAATTCACCTCTTTAGTGTTTGCTCCTTTTATTGCCTCAAGTAAATAAGACATTATTTTATCAATTATTATCGATTCCGAATCTTTGTCAAATTGTAAATCCATTCCAACATTGCATTCGTTCATAAATGTATTTACACTACTACTTGAATGGAAAAGTGTCAATAATGGCTTGTGAAACCAAACGTAAGAATATATTTTAGAAGCAGTATATCCGATATTATCTGAACCTGGAACAAACAATATATCTGCCTCACTTAGAACTTTTAAACTCTGAAAATATGGTATACGTTGAGTAACTTCAATAACTCTATCCGAAATGCCAAGTTGAGTAGCTATTGGCAGAATTGTTTTATCTGCTTTATGAGAAGAATCATAACTAGTTCCTATAAAAAACAATTTAATGTTCTTGAATTCATTAATTTTATCTATCCCAAATTTTATAGCCTTAAGGAAAAGTGTATTCGCCAGAATCATATCATTCCCTCCTCTTCCAATATATACTATATTAATGTCATTGCCATTTGTTTTAAAAAATGGGTTTTCTATTGAATTATTTTTTGCAACATGTATATCTTTTTCTAATGCAGCAAATGGAATAACGGCTGTAGGTATTTTATTAATTCTCGAATATCTTGAGGATAAAGTGTCAATATATTTCTGACTAACGGCCATAATCCCATCAACCTTTTGCATTGCAAACTTTTCAAACCAAGAATCAAGTATATAAGATATCCAAAACTTAGAAGGTCTTTTATTTTTGGGCAATTTCAAATAATGGTCAGATCTCCAGGGATCTTGCATATCTATTATATATGGAACATTAAACTTCGATTTCCAAATACGCCCGAGTATAGTAATAGGAAATGCTGTTGTTGAAAAGAAAATCAGGTCGTATTTAGATTTCTTTAATAATTCATTAACATACTTCCAATAATAATACATAGAGCGGTAAGCAATACTCCCCAATCCTATCTTTCGAGTTAAATTTTCTTTTAAAGCTTTTACATTATGAATTTTAATATCCGAAGGAATGGTATCTAATAAATATACATCCTTATACATATTAATATATATTGGATCTACAATCACAACTTCTACATCCCAATTATTTTCTTTGTAATATGATATGCTTTGCCTAACTCTATGCATGTCGGCTGCATTTACAGGTGGAAAAAAAGGAGAAATTATAAGTATTTTCTTCATTTATTTCATCTATTGGCTAATTAAGCTCATTATTTATCATATTAAGATATTGCGCCGATTGTATAACCCAATTGTATTTCTTCTTCGCCAACTCTAAACTTTTTGATTTTGCGTTTGCAATTAATGCTTTGTTATCTACAAAAAACTGCAAAGCTTTAGTTAAAGCATCTACATCTTTTTCATTATATGCAATACAATGCTCACCTAATTCACTTGTGATATATTTATGTCCACTCGTATTTGATGCAACAATCATTAACCCCGCACATAGGTAATCGAAAATTTTATTTGAAATACATAAATCCCTATTCAGACTTGTAGATGTTTCCAAGGCAAATCCTAAATCGTGTTCTTTGTTTCTTTGACTTAGTTCGGCCATAGAAACTGAATCATGAAAAAAGATATTGGATTTGTGCATATCAGAATCGAGTAAATTCATTAAAGTTTGCTTAACTTCATTTGTACACATTCCTCTTATATGAAGTTCGAAAGAATTTTCTCTCAAGCGATTAACAGCCATAAATAAATCTTGCAATCCTCTGTTGAGACCTACTGTTTGTGAATACCAATAGAATGATACTTTCTGAAGGTCTTTTCTATCCGAATATTCAACTGGTGTTGTATTTATATTAAAAACATTTAGCAGATTTATCGGAGACTTTTTTAATTTATATAATTGCATATAAACTTCTGCATACAAAGGGCTAGCGGTGCTTGTGTAGCAAGTGTCGTTTATATATTTTCTTTCTAAATATTGTATATTAAAATCAGGGTTGTCCATATAACTTCCATCTTCAACAAACGGAAATGCATCTTCAATATCATAAGCATATTTCGACTTATATTTTGAAGCTGCCATACTTGCTGCGACTAAAACACTCGGATGGTGTGCGATGTACAAGTCTGCTTTTATATTTACAACTTTATCAATTAATTTTTTTGATGTGGATTGAATATATTTCGAGCTAATTCCACATAAATTAAAAAATCTAAAATAAAATCTAGAAATAAAAGTTTCAAAACTATTATCCCACTTTACTTCATGAAATTCCCAGTTTTTATGCTGATCAACAAAATAGCTATCAAGCTTTGCTATCCTTGGAATAGAATTTAAATATACTATAGAGATAGCATATCCATTTTGGGATAAAAGTTCAGCCTCTTTAATTAAACGAGGGCAAGATGACAGATGACCAGCTGTTAGTAAAGCAATTCTCTTAGTCATTACTTTTAAAAAGATTATACCGTTCCAGAATAATTTTGGGTAACTCAGCCCTATACTTTCCCCATGAATACTCAGCAGCATACGCTTGTGCAGCTTTACGCATATTTACAACCTTAGACGGATTCTCAATCATCCATTTCATTGTTTCTAATAATATCTTTTCATCACCTACGGGTATTACTTTGCCCGATATCCCGTCATCGATTATATCCACTGCAGCACTGTTCTCGGTACCTATTACAGCTAAACCATTAGCCATAGCTTCCGACATTACCATCCCAAATCCATCTGAATAGGTGTTTAGAATATATACATCAGCACTGGATAATAAGGCTAAATAATCATCAGAATTCAATCTATCTTTTTTAACAACATTATTTGGCAAGGAATCCCATTCTTCTGATGAAAGTGTATCTGTTCCAATACAAATTAATTCATGTTTTGCAAAAATTTCCGGATTATTTCTCCATACTCTTAAAACATGATGCGTTCCTTTTAAATACGATAGATTTCCAGATATGATAAATTTTAAACTAGACTTTTCGGTAATACTTATTTTCTTTACTGCTGGAAAACCAAGTGGGAATACGAGTATCTTGTTATCTGGAACACCTGCATGTATTAATGTCCGTTTCACATAAGTTGAGTTACATAGAACTAAGCTTGCCAAGTGTGATTCTTCATCCCTACGAAGGTTTCTTTTGGCTGACAAATCAGAGTGATATAGGTCTTTAAAATTCGAGTTAAAGTACTCCTCTTTATTTAAAAGTGGCAATAACACATTCTCTTTTACATATAAATGATGAGCACTCGGTTGCTCGTAAACAGAAAAAACTCCAATCGAATTACATTTTTCTAAACTAGCTAAACTAGCGTGTTCATAACCGTGGAATATATTTACACTGTTATCAATTTGCTTTGCTACCCATTTATCAAATAGTAATTCTGACCATTCCCAAATTCTGTCAGTAGTTGTAACAGAAAACAACTTTGAAGATATTAAACGAAGCAGTTCTGGAGAGATGAGTTTTCTAGTTTTGTTGTTTGGGATTTCTTTAAACAGTTTAGATTTAAGTCCTTTGTATTTATTAGCTATTATAGAGCTAAATTTATTATTTCCTAGAACAAAAGTAGTGTAAAAAACACCCAATACATTTGCATCGTAATACGCTCTAACCGTTTGTCGTACATGCGCACCTAATCCAGGATTTGATATTATTGTTTTAATTTTACTCAATGTAATTTTAAAGTGACGATATTTCTTTGTATTCTAAAGCAATGCACCTATATCTCTACTCGTATTTCTTTGATTTGACAAGGTTTGATGACTGCTTCACAAAAATTAAATCTGTTTGCCACAATGCTTTATCCAATGGGCGCCTTACAATACTACAAATATCATAACAAATAAAATCTTTGTCAGTCATAAAAGCCATTACTTCGTTGATTAATGGCGCTCCTTTATTTATTTCTATAAGTGATACTTCCATCAAAACTACTTCTGCAGTTGAAAGTGTATTTGAAGCCCCTTTTAATACTTCTAATTCAAATCCTTGTACATCTAGTTTTATAAAATCCACTTTAGAAATACCTTTCAGCCTTACAACCTCATCTACAGTATACATTTGTATTTCAACAAAATCTTGACTACTCTTTTCTGTTTCTGGTAATGCAGAACTTACCGTTTCATTAATATAAAATTTAGATTTCTGATTAGACTCAGGGCCTAACAAACCGATATGAAAATCTATTTTATTTGATTTTAACATTTCAAGTTTACCCTTTTTGGATTCTTGTGCTTCAAACATTAGAAAGTTTGCATCGGTGAAAATCCTATTACACATTTTAGTC
>CAZYBY010000348.1:0-1773 GCA_964645385.1 uncultured Sphingobacterium sp. | reverse complement strand
CTGTACCAACTCCTGCTGGTGTGTAAATTACAGGCATTCCATACCCAGCTGCCATACATCTAGTCGCTAAGGTGCCTTGTGGAATTAATTCTACTTCTAATTCTCCACTCAATAGTTGTCTTTCAAATTCTGCATTCTCGCCTACATATGACGAAATCATCTTTTTTACTTGTCGTTTTTGCAACATCAAGCCAATACCAAAATCGTCAACCCCCGCATTGTTTGAAATGCAAGTTAAATCCTTCACCCCTTTTGCAACTAATGCATTGATACAGTTCTCCGGAATTCCACATAGTCCAAATCCACCTAACATTAGAGTCATTCCATCTTGAATGTCTTTTATTGCTTCTTCAGCGTTTTCTACAACTTTATTCATAGTAATGAGTAGTGTGTAATGAGTAATGAGTACAATTATAATAAAAATTATTTCCCGATACTAAAAAGCCTCACCCTAAGTCCCTCTCCAAAGGAGAGGGACTTTATTAAAATTATAAAAAACAAAAGCCCCTCTCCTTTGGAGAGGGGCTTGGGGTGAGGCAAAAATACATTGATGTGAGCCTGTCTGTAGCAGACCGGGACGCTTCGACGAACATTCAAAATGTAAAAGTGCAATTTGATTTCGTATATTAGTATTATGAAAAACATCATTATCATTTTTCTTATATCATTTTCAACTCTTTCTTTTGCTCAAGAAGGGCCAATCAATACTGTAAAGGAGAATGGGAAACATTTTAAAGCCATCGAATTTATTGTTAAAAAGAATACCTTTTATACTCAAATAATACCCAATTTCACTGGCTCAAGTTTAACTATAGAGGCAGATGTCAATAAATCTTTTGATGGTTCTTATATCTTACTTGGTGGTACAGAAAAATTCAACCTTATAAAAGATCATGAACAAACAAGCAATATTCAAGAATCTACAGAACGATCAACTAATCAATCTACAGGATTATTAATTGCTAAAAATGAATTTCCATTTTTCAGTTTTTATAGTGGTAATTTAGAAGGAAAAGTTAGGATAAATCTATTATACGCTTCTAAACTTAAATCCACATATTTCAAGGATAATAAAAAAAAAAGTCCAATCGACTGCAACACTAAACCCGAAAGCATCGATCAAAGTATTTGGAGAGCTGGCTTACCGGACCCTTCGCCAAATCCTTCGTATTCTCAAGTAAAACACATCATATTACACCACGCAGCTGGATCGAATACAGATACAAATTATACCAATACTGTAAGAAGTTATTATCTATTACATACACAAACCAATGGCTGGGATGATATTGGTTATAATTATTTAGTTGCGCCTAATGGTGATATTTACGATGGTCGTCAAGGAGATTCTCTAGGAGATGATAATGTAATAGGAGCTCATATGTGTGCTAGAAATACCAATACCATGGGCATTTGTTTACTCGGGAATTACCAAGTTTCAGGAATATATCCAAGTGATACAGCTCTAGGTTCTATTAATGAATTGGTAACTTGGAAATTATGGAAAGAACAATTGTTAAACCCATATGATAGTTCCTTACACCCAGTTGTAAATCCTGTAAAATACTTAGGTGTAATAGCTGGTCACCGTGAAGGTTGCAATGCTGGTTATACTGAATGTCCTGGTCAAAATTATTGGAGAGCTGGCCTAACGGAACCTTCGCCAAATCCTTCGTAATCTCAAATAAAAACCAACAAATTAAAACAAGCCACTGGATTGAAATCAAATAAAAATTAAAACAATAATGTAAGAAGTTATTAACTATTAACATA
>CAZYBY010000347.1:0-7344 GCA_964645385.1 uncultured Sphingobacterium sp. | reverse complement strand
GATGCATTAAGTAATGCTGGACCTTTTACCGTATTTGCTCCTACAAATGCAGCATTTGATGCATTACCTAAAGGAACAGTAGAATCATTGTTAACTCCGGAGAAAAAGGATGCTTTAATAGATATTTTACAATATCATGTGTCTGTTGGAGTTTATAAACTTGAGAATTTACAAGATGGACAATCGATCGGGCAAGTAAATGGTAGTAATATTACAATTAGTAAAAAAGGAGAAGATGTATTTGTTAATGGTAAGGCAAAAATTGTTGGTACTGTAAATGCTTCAAATGGGGTGATTTATGTAATTGATCAGGTTTTAGTTCCCGGACAATAAATAATATTTGGTTATAAGATTTATTGTAATTAGAAAGCATGGAGTTTTACTTCATGCTTTTATTATTTTCTACCTAAGCTTTGCTGCATAATCGTTGCAATTCTTCCCGCTTTTTGTTTGATGGTTTCAGCATTCGGACCTTCAAAATTTCTATCTACAGTTTCGTTAAATAGTTTTGTCCAACGATTGAAATCTTTTAGCTTCATTGGATGCTTTTTATCTATCGTTTTATGGATACTCATAGGGTTGCCTTCATAATCATTATCAAAGAACAAAAGGTTCTCCCAGAAGTCTGTCATAATAGGTAAATGTACATCCCAATTTACTTGCATCACTTGGTTGAAGAAGTGACCTATGGTTTTGTCATTTCTTACAATGCCATAGAATTCTTTAACGATTACTTCTATGTCACTTCGGTTTTGAATATCTTTTTTCATAGTATTAATTTCTTTTGAAATTAATGATCTTTCTTGTTGAACTTTATTAGTGAAATCATAAACGGAATAAACATCCATAAAGATAAAAGAGCTGAGGATATTAGTATTCCAATATTAGATCCAAAAGTTTGTTTAAATACAGCTCCTGTAAAGCCTAACATCGCCGATTGATCTAACTGAAGCAGAACCAAAATTCTTGATAAATCAATTGGGTTTAAGGCTGCAATTACTGCAATCCAATTTTCGACTGGGTAATCGGATAGTTGAAATAATAAAAACATTATTAATCCATCAAATAATAATGAAAAAAACAGCCATAAAAGGATAGACATGCCTATTCCTTTCGCTTTATCTCTCGATAAAATAGAGCAAAGGAATGCAAGAGAAGAGAATATCACCGTAACAATACACCCCATGGCAATTAAGATCATTCCAGTAGTATTTGGGCTATAATAAAGTATTGGTAAACCTGCACCAATAATAAAAGAGATGATTAATGAGATGTTTAATCCTGAAAATAGGCTAATCCATATTTTATTTCTTTTGATAGGCTGACTAATCAGCAATTCAATAAATTCAGAACTATTGTAAATATAGATTGTAGAGAAAATCACCGAAACGAGTGGAACGTTTAGCAGGATTAAGTTTAATAAACTTAGCAACCCTTTCGATTCATTATCTTCTAAACTAAACATACTAAAAGATAGTACAGCCAATAGAATGGTATAGAATAATATAATTTTATTTCTAAGGATATCGAGTATTACAAATTTGATAATTCTATTCATGCGTTTGCTTCTTTAAAATTTTGGCAATTGCTTTTGATATTTTTTGTTCGCCTGTAGATAGTTTAATTTCTTCTACAGGTTGATGTATTAAAATCGATCCATCTTGCATAAACACTAATTCCGAAACTAGTTCATCCAAATCGCTCAGTAAATGTGAAGTGATTAGAATTAATTTTCCATTCGCTTTTTCACGCATCATTTTTTCTTTCAATATTTCAGATGCAATAGGATCAAGACCAGCCGTAGGCTCATCAAGAATATATACATCGGGGTTAAACATAAATGCTAGTGCCGCACTTACTTTTTGAGTAGTTCCACCCGAAAGCGTACGCATTCTTTTATTTAATATATTTTGAAGTTTATATTCTGAATAAAGTTCATCGTCTAATTCTACAGAACTGTTACGGAGCTCTTTCATCATTTCGAATATTTGTCCGATGCTCATATTCTCTGGGTATCTACCAATTTGAGGCATATAACCAATATGTTTGCGGTAAGATGTTTCACCTGCAATTGATTGCCCGTTAAAAAGAATTTCACCTTTATCAGGTAATACCATTCCAAGTATACTTTTTATCATGGTTGTTTTACCACAACCATTTGGGCCTATTAATGCAACACATTTCGATTGACTAAAAGTGGTTGAAATTCCTTTTAGTACTTCGAGTTTATTATATTTTTTCTCTATGTTTCTTAATTCTATCATATCGCAACAGCGTTCATTCTTGGTTTATTATCAATAAAATTTTCAGGGGTTAAACTTGGAATTATTCGCTCAGATTTATCGAGTAAAGTTATCATAAAGCTTCTGAAAAGTAACATAAGTGAGTTGTTCGACTCAACCATTACAGAAAATAGGCTTAGTGGACGGTAAGGTACATCTCCAAATTTATCTTTATTCAAATCGTAACCCTCGTATTTATCCCAATAGTTTTCATCAAAATTATTTAATACTAGAGTTCCATTAGTGCTTACATCGAATGTGTTTCCAAAGAAATTATTTTGGCGAATGGTATTATCCATGCAACTTGCTTGTATTTTCAATCCCCAACCATTTTCTTTAAATTCATTGTGTTCTACAAGTATTCGGTTAGTGCCCTCCATGTAAATTCCTGTAGTATTGTTATTGAATTTATTATGAAGAATATAACTATCAGATATTTCTTTTAATAGAATTCCATAAGCAGCATCTCCCCAATTATTAATAAAATAATTGTTAAACATTTTTACTCGGTGGGTAAACATCACAGCTACTCCAGCACCATTATTTTTAAATACATTTGAAATGTATGAATCATCGTTAGAGAACATAAAATGTAAGCCATAGCGGATATTACTAAATGAAATGTTTCTCCAAATGATTGAATTTGTAACGAATTCGAAATAAATGCCATCTCTATGACCATTAATTTTATTGGCTTCTATGATTAAGCTATCGCTTTTCCAACAATGAATTCCATTTCCAATTTGTTGTTCATCAACACCATTAGAATGAATATAATTGTTGTTGATTTTACAATTTCTACTTTGCTGAAGATAGATGCCAAAGAAATTATTGCTTAATTCATTATGTTGAATTTGCACACCTTTACTTTGGAATACTTTTATACCTCCAGGGTCATCGAGTGTAGCATAACCTGAGTTTTGAACAACAAAACCATCGATAAGCACATCGTCTGCTTTAATCGTAAGAATTTCAGTTTTATGTTCACCATCTAAAACAGGTTTGTTTATACCAAAGCATTTAATACTTTTTGTAATAATGATATTCCCTTCTTTGTACAAACCTTCATGTACAAAGAGGGAATCACCATTGTTTAGTTCAGATATTGCGTTTGTAATATTTTTATGAGGATAAGATTTTCCTACATGTATTGATTTTGCAGAAGAAAATGTTGTAATAAAAACAAAAAATAATATTGATATATTTCTAATCATTGCTTAGCAATAATTGAATCCCACTTAACTAACTCACCCTCAAAATATGCTGAATAATGTTTAGCAGAATCTGAATTAGTAAAGGCTGCAATACCACCTCCCATTGGGCTAGAGATATTATCAGATTTTACAAAACTTAAACTTTCTGATTTTGTGAGGGCGTTTGTATTTATAAAATCAGTAACGTAAAATGTTTTAATTTTTACTCCTGAAGGGTTGCCTTCTTTAACATAAGAAGCCATGCATCCAAGATCATCGAATTTAAATGCTTTTCCATGATCAGTTTTTAATTCGCAGGCAAATTTTGGATCAACTATAGTCATTCTACAATAATCACAATTGTCTTTGTTGTATTGGATTGCTACAGGTTGGTCGTTATTACATGCTGATAGACTACTGATTCCAATTAATAAAGCGATAACACTTGCAGATTTCTTCATAGTTCTATTTTTGTTTTCTAACCAAATACCTATTAACATAAATAAACCTGATAAAATAAATAATATTCCACCGATATCAGGAATTGAATAAGCTCCGAAATTTAATAATTGTTTAAAACCTATTAAAGGAGGTTGATATGCCATACCAGGAACGATGATAGCAGCATCTGGATTTAAATTATGTCCATAATCGTATTCCCATCTCCAAAAGTCGATCATTGCAACAACACCGAAACCAACAAAGGCAAAGAATAAAATGTACAAAAGTTTTTTGTTCTTTAACAGAGCAACTATTATAGTGAATAGAGCATATATACCTATGATGTATGGGAGAACGGTAAACTCTACAAAGTCGTTTGCATGTAGTGTTTTCATACCGATATAATGATTTAGACCATTGATGATATCAACTGCACCAGCTAATTTATTCGAGTAGATAAGTAAGCGCAATCCCTCTGGATATTGTGGAGCATCTAAATCGATTCTCCAAATTGGTACAAAAATCGAAATGATTAAAAATATACCAGCTAGGAGTAGTAAGATCTGAGTGATTTTTTTCATGACGTATGAAAATAAAGAGGGAGCAAAGTATGCTCCCTCAAGTTGTAATTATTTTGTGCTACTAGCAGCAGCAGTATTTCCTAAACTGAAAGACAATGGAACATTACTTCCTTTAGGTGATACGCGAACGTATCCTTGCATTTCTTGGTGTAATGCACTACAGAAGTCTGTACAATATATTGGATACATACCAGCTTTTTCTGGAACCCATTTAAGAGTAGTAGTTTCTCCAGGCATAATTAAAAGTTCAGCATTGTCTGCACCTTTTACAGCAAAACCATGCGGTACATCCCAATCCTGTTCTAGGTTAGTAACGTGGAAGTAAACCACATCACCCACTTTCACACCTTCAATATTATCTGGAGAGAAATGTGAACGAATAGAAGTCATGTAAACATGTACATTATTTCCTTCTCTAACTACTTTAGATTCTTTTTCTCCTTTAGTTGCATACTTATGTTTGTTTTCGTCTATTTTGAAAATCTTCAATTGATTCTTAGAAATCAAATCTGCAGGGGCAGCTTGAGCATAATGCGGTTCACCTATAGTTGGGAAGTCTAAAATTAATTGCATTTTATCGCCAGAGATATCAAATAATTGTGCACTTTGAGATAATTCTGGGCCAGTAGGTAAGTAGCGATCCTTTGTAATTTTGTTATAAGCGATTAAATATTGTGGAGATGGTTTTTTACTATCGCCACCTGGGATACATAAGTGACCAACAGAATAGAATGTAGAAGCTCTATCTAAAACTTTTAAATCTTTGATATTCCATTTCACAACTTCAGAAGACACGAAGAAAGAAGTGTAAGCATTTCCTTTACCATCAAACTCAGTATGCAATGGGCCTAATCCTGGTTTTTTAACTTCACCATATAAAGCTGATTCGTATTTAATCACAGGAATACCATCGTATTCGCCATCAAAAGATTTGCTAGCAATAGCTGATTGAATTTTATCAAAACTAAATACAGGAATTAACGCTGCTAACTTACCACTCCCTACAATGTATTCACCAGAAGGATCTACATCGCAACCATGAGGAGATTTAGGACAAGGAATCATATAGCATATATCTTTTAATTCTTTGGCATCTAAAACTAATACTTCATTAATGATTTCTGATGTTGCAGTATGAGTTGATTCGTTGTAAGAATTGTGAGCATATTTAACTGTTTCTTTTTTGCCTTTACCCGCTTTGATGTATTCTTCAGCTTTTTTCCAGTTTACAGCCATTATGAAGTCTTTATCTTTTTGTGAAGCGTTTACTTCTAATAAAGTATTAGCTTGTTCTGTATTATAGCAAGAGAAGAAGAACCATCCATGCGATTTACCTTTACCAGCATGACTTAAATCGAAGTTTACGCCAGGGCAACGAATTTGGAAAGATAAACTCATTTTACCTGATTCTTTATCAACACCAATAAAACTTAAGTGACCTTTGAAGTTTTGTTTGTATGTGCTAATAGGAACATCACCAACTGTATTATCACTAGGTACGCTGAAACGAGTTCCCGCAACCACATACTCGGTATTTTCAGTAATGAAAGGAGATGAGTGGTTACCAGCACTGTTTGGTAATTCAATAATTTCCGCAGTTCTAAAAGTTTTTAAATCGATACGCGCAACACGAGGTGTGTTGTTTGCATTTCCGAACACCCATCGTCCATCAATCTCTCCATTTGTTTGAGATAATTCTGTATGGTGCAAATCGTCCCAAGGTATCATTCCATGAGAAGTGTTTAACATAGGTTTCGTTTCTTCAGAATATCCCCAACCTTTCTCTGGATCTACAGAGAAAACTGGAATTACTCTTAATAAACGACCGCTAGGTAAACCATATACGCTCATCTGACCGCTGAAACCACCACTCACAAAATTGTAGTAAGTATCATACTTGCCAGGAGCAACGTATGCTTTTTCTGCAGCATCGCCCGACACTGCGTTGCCTGCATTTTTAGGTTTGCAAGCATTTAGTGAAACTAATGCAGTTAGTGTAATTGCAGTAGTTATAAAAATATTTTTTTTCATATTGCTTAGTTATAGTTTAATTATTTTACTCCATCGTTTTTGCGCATGAACTCTAAAATATGGCGAGCTTCATCGTCTGTTAATCCTTGATTAGGCATTCTCACTAAACAGATTTCTAATTGTGCCTGAACTTCTGGGTCTTTGTCGATCATTGGATCTGGGTTAGTAATAAAGTTCATAATCCACTCAGGAGCTTTTCGTGTAGTTACGCCTTTCCATCCCGGACCTACCAATTTCTCATCAGTTGTTTTATGGCATGAAGAACATTTTACGCCATAAACAGCTTCGCCATCTTTCGCCATTTCCTGATCTAAGGCCGCAGGTAAATCAACATGCGAATATTTTCCTTCTCCACGCTTTGGATCGTAAGTAGAAACATCAGCAGTAGCTGCAGGTTGTTCAGTTGTTGTACTTTGTGCTTGCTCAGAGCTTCCTCCGCATGATGCAAGTACTAAACTCATGGCAGATAATATGAATAGCTTTTTCATAATTTGATATAATTTTTGTTTTGATACAACAAAGATGAGTGGTATAATTTTTATCGTTTATGATTGCAATCATAAGTTTGGAGATTAGTTATTGGTTGTTTGCCTTTAGTCCTTAGTCCTTAGTCCATGGTCCAATATCCAATGGGTTAATTTGTATAATTAACAACTATCTACTACAATAGGCCAAGGATCATGGACATGTATTTTGTTCTATTTGCCCAGATTAACGTATTAGTGTATATTTGGAGGCTAAACTAATCTGATATGTTAAAGCTGGATGCGAATGCAAAGATTGCGGTTGTAGGAGGTGGTAGTTGGGCTACTGCAA
>CAZYBY010000346.1:0-1641 GCA_964645385.1 uncultured Sphingobacterium sp. | reverse complement strand
ATTTCTCTTTCGTTTCCCATAAACTCGTATTTAAGCATTGATTCTGATACTGCCCAATCTATTAATAAATCAGTACAAAAATGAAACTCATACTCATCGCCACATACATCTAATTCAACGTTAATTACATCAACGCATAGGTGCATTTCACTATCTTGAATGCGTTTAGCGTTGTACATTTCTATTGGTAGTTTACGACCTTGCGTAATTCTGTCAATAAATTCGGTTAGTTCTTTCTTGTTCATAGTTTTCGTTTTTTCAAATATCGTTAAAAAATCAATTCATTTCGTAATTATTTGTTATTTGGAATGATTCTAAAATATGGCAATACTTATTATAGAAATTTAGCTTGTACTTGGTACTAATGCTCATTTCATCCTTTACCCTTTGGCGATAATAAACTATGGTACTATGGTCTTTTTTAAAGACTTTGTTAATAACATAATCCCTATACCCAAGTAAAAAAAGTACATAAGTAGCTTCTGACCTTGCATCCACTATATTACGCTTTCTTGTATCGCTTAAAATATCCTTAAACGATAGGTTATTTTCTAATGCTACTCTATCAATTATTTTTAGTACATCATCAATATTGTCAAGTTTCTTATTTCGTGCGTAAATGAGTTTATTTATTTCGCTTATTGCTTTGTCGTTACTTTGCTTACCTGAAAGCGTGTAAAGTTCTTGTGCGTTTATGTACATACTAATTAAGTTTATAGTTTACAAAATTCTTTCCATTTTCTGTTTTATGTTCGCTTTCAATATCTTTACCCTCATTTCTTAAAAGGTAAATGTAGTGCGATAATCTAGTTATTCTATATAACTGGATAGCTTCCCAACTTGTTATATTCCCATATAACTCTAAGTGATTTTTAATTAGTTCAATTTGTGTTTTCATAATCTGCTTGTTAATTCGGTTAGTAGTTCTGTTTGTTCTAAAATTGCATTAGCGACTGGATATATATCTTTTGTGCCTTCTTGTTTATTAAAACATTCTCTTAGCACCTCAATAGTGTGTTCAACTGATTTGATAGCATGTTTATAAATAGCATTTTTTGATGCTGACATATCATCTCTATGATGCTTTAGCCAAATTAAATCTGCTTGTTCTTTTATCGTTTTCATATTGTTTTAGGTTATGCCCCATTTAAGGGGCTGTGAATTAAAATGGCAAATCTGGGTCTAATTCTACATCCTCGTTTGCGTTTATCTTTTGAGGGGCTTTATAATCGTTCTCATAAAGCGTATGAGTGTTACCATATTGGTCGGGTTGTTTTAATTCACTCATTGATATTTTAATATATCCCTTGTCGTTTGTTGGTAGTTTTTCTAAATCTGATAATTTCAGAGATAGATTGTAAAATGTTCCATACTTGCCTTGAATAGCCTTGCCATTACCGACATACTTTTTTTCTGCCATTATATTTCTTTTTTTAGTTTTCTTGTTATATCTGATTGAGAATAATTAAACCCTGCGTTAATAATATCTATTTGAGAATTGTAAATACTTATGCTTAACTGCTCATACCTTTCAGGTGTTATGTTAAATGTTTCAAGTTCTCGCTCTAAATCCTCCTTTACTTCGTTGCTTAATGCAGAAGTTCTAAGCATAGATATAAGATACTCAATCTTTGAATCATC
>CAZYBY010000345.1:0-5817 GCA_964645385.1 uncultured Sphingobacterium sp. | reverse complement strand
ATACAGTTACGGGTACTGCACCTTGTTCAGATGCTTCAGCTTCCGCTACTGTAATTGTTAATCCAATTCCGAATGCCGGAACAGATGGAACGATAACATTATGTTCCAATGCTACACCAGTAGATTTATTTGCAAGTCTTGGTGGTAGTCCGATGACAGGTGGAACCTGGTCTCTAGCTTTAGCTAGTGGAACAGGAACCTTTGATCCCGCTGTGGATACAGCAGGAACTTACACCTATACCGTTACGGGAATCGCTCCTTGTGGAAATGATACTGCAACAGTAACGGTAACTATTGTAACCGCACCTAATGCGGGTACAGATGGAACGGCTAATTTCTGTGCCGACAGTCCATCAGCCGATTTATTTACCTTCTTAGGAGGTACACCACAAACAGGAGGAACTTGGTCTCCAGCCTTAGCCAGTGGAACAGGTGTTTTTGATCCAGCAATTGATACTGCAGGAACTTATACTTATACGGTAACTGGAACTGCACCTTGTACTGTTAATTCGGCTACAGTTACAGTGATTATCAATCCAATACCTAATGCCGGAACAGACGGAACACTTTCCCTTTGTTCAGATGCTGCCCCTGTTGATTTATTCAATAGTTTGACTGGAACTCCGATGACAGGTGGAACTTGGACTCCAGCGTTGGCAAGTGGTACGGGAATCTTTAATCCCGCTGTGGATACGGCAGGAACCTATACCTATATAGTTACAGGAATCGCTCCCTGTGGCAATGATACAGCTACTGTTACTGTAACCATCATCACGGCACCCAATGCAGGTACAGACGGTACGGCTAATTTCTGTGCCGACAGTGCGCCAGCTGATTTATTTACCTTCTTAGGAGGTACGCCTCAAACCGGTGGTGTTTGGTCACCCGCCTTGGCCAGTGGAACCGGTGTTTTTGATCCCGCGTTGGACACTGCAGGGGCTTATACCTATACGGTAAACGGCATTGCTCCATGTTTTACAGGTTCGGCTAGTGCCACAGTAACGGTGAACCCAATTGCCAATGCCGGACAAGATGGCACATTGACACTTTGTGCGAATGCTACTCCAGTTGATTTGTTTACGAGTTTAGGTGGAACACCTCAAACAGGTGGTACATGGACTCCTGCTTTGGCTAGTGGAACTGGAATCTTTAATCCAGCAGTGGATGCCGCTGGAACGTATACCTATACTATTACAGGAATTGCTCCGTGTGGAAATGATACGGCTACAGTTAATGTGACGCTAACACCAGGACCAAATGCTGGTTCAGACGCCACAGTAACTTTGTGTGCCAATGCATCTCCATCGGATTTATTTTCTGCACTTGGTACAACAGCACAAACAGGAGGGACATGGTCACCACCGTTAGCGAGTGGAACTGGTGTATTTAATCCAGGATTGGATCCTGCCGGACAGTATACCTATACCGTAGCAGGTACAGGCACATGTAACCCGGATACTGCTGTAATTACAGTTAATCTAACTCCACCACCAAGTTTTGGTCCGGGTACAATTACAGCGGTGAATAGTTGTCAAAATGCTGCTGTTGTGGTTTCAATTGCTGGAACTACTTTGGTTGACGGTTCGTACACTTTCAATTATAGTGTTACCAATGCAATACCCCCAACAGGAACATCAACTACTGTTGTTATTACATCAGGAAACGGACAATTCACCATTCCGGGATCGTATTTCCAAACTCCGGGATCTGTGACTATAACCTTAGATGCAGTGACAGCTATCAATGGAAATTGTACAACTTCCAATATTGGCGCAACAACTACAATTACAATTTTGCCATTACCCACACTATCTAGTGCTTCGGTAACGGTAAATTCAATTTGTTTGGGCAGTGATGCCACGGTAACCATTGCTGGTGCAACATCATTGGCGAATGGAAACTATACATTAACCTACCAACTTTCAGGTGCGAATACATCTACGACAAATGTGAATGTATTAGTTAATAATGGAGGCGGAAGTTTTACAATTCCTGCCACAGCATTAACCGCTTCAGGAACGAATCAATTGACCATTACAGATATTATTTCACAAGTTACAACGTGTGGAAACAGTACGTTGAATTTTACAGCAGTTAGTTTTACCGTTGAAAATTCTGCTGAGCCTACCTTAACTGGAAGTGCTACTTTCTGTAATGACGCCAATGCTACAATAGCTGAATTAACTGCTCAAGTTTCAGGTAATGGAACGATTGTTTGGTACAACACCTCAAGTGGTGGAACGGCTTTAAATACTACTGATTTATTACAAGACGGAATTACGTATTATGCAGCAGTAGTATCGGCTTTAGGTTGTGAAAGTACACGATTAGCGGTTACCGTTATTTTGGAACAATGTTTACCAGATGCTATTATTATTCCGGATGGATTTTCACCCAATAACGATGGTGTCAATGACGAGTTTGTGATTAAAAATATCATTGAGAATTACCCTAATTTCTCTATCGAGATATTTAACCGATACGGTAATGTATTGTTTAATGGAAACCGAAACAATCCAAATTGGAATGGTAAGTCTTCCGAAGGAGCCAACATGGGCAATGGTTACGCTCCAGCCGGTGTATATTTTTACATATTGAATTTTAACGATGGTTCACGAGCTCCTATTCAAGGCCGTCTTTATTTAAGTAGATAATTGGATACGTATGAAAAGAAATGTTTTAAAATATATTATTCTCGCAGGTATACTGCTTTGTGCTCGTAAATCTCAGGCACAACAAGATCCACAGTATACGCAGTATATGTATAACATGAGTGTGCTCAATCCCGCTTATGCTACGGATGATAAAGATCTAATTAATTTAGGAGGATTGTACCGCGCACAATGGGTAGGATCTGTGGGCGGACCTACCACAGGGACATTTTTCGCACATGTTCCCTTGAAAAAACGAATGGAAGCGGGGATGTCCGTTATCCACGATCAAATTGGAGATGTAGTGAAAGAAAGCAATGTGTATGCTGACTTTGCGTATGTATTACCCGTAAGTGAAACGCATAAATTGTCCTTCGGTTTAAAGGCGGGTGCGACCTTTTTTAGTACCAATTTTAATGGATTTGTTTATTCTGATCCTTTACCCGATCAAGCTTTTGCCAATAATTTGAGTCGCACGTATCCCAATATAGGAGTGGGAACCTTTTATTTTGGGGATAAATACTATGTCGGTTTATCAGCGCCTAATTTACTTCGAACCAAACATTTGGAATCCAAAGACGGATTGACACGCACTGGAGTTGAGGAGGTACACTATTTCTTAACCGGTGGTTATGTGTTTGAAATTAATGACCGTTTCAAATTTAAACCGGCTTTTATGGCTAAAGGAGTTTCAGGAACCCCATTATCGTTGGATGTAACAGCCAATGTTTTGTACAACAATATGTTGGAAATGGGTGTGGGTTACCGCGTAGGCGATGCCTTAAGTGGATTGGTTAATTTTAGAATTACCCAAAATCTTCGCATCGGGTATGCTTATGATTATACCCTTAGTAATTTGGGCCGATTCAATTCGGGTTCCCATGAAATTATGGTTTTGTTTAACCTGAGTAAATCCGGTAGCAACAGTGCCGGTAATGGATATGATAAATCACCACGTTTCTTCTAATCGGATCACTATGAAAAAATTATATGTATTTGTAGCCTTGTGCTCCGTTCTGCTTGCTTCTGCTCAGAAAAAACCATCCGTAAAGTTTGCGAATAAACTGTTTGCCAATAAATCCTATGTTCAGGCGGCTGAAATGTACAGTACCTTAAAGCCCAATCGCGTGATTTTGCAAAATATGGGGGATTGCTATTTTTATAATGCTCAAATGGATGCCGCTGTTAAAAATTACGGTCAGCTCTTTTTTCAATACAAAGATTCGGTTACCCCTGAATATTATTTTCGTTATGCGCATGCTTTAAAAGCAATTAAAGATTACGAAAAAGCAGATAAAATCATGGGGGAATACTTAAAATACGAAGTGAATACCCAGTTGTTTATTGAAAACCTTCGCAATATCGTTCCCTTTGATTATGAATTGCAACTCATGACCAAAACTAATGATACAGGGGATTTCGGACTTTCTTTTTACAAAGATGGTAAAGTTGTTTTTGCCTCTTTGCGTTCAGCAGAGGCGTCTATGTACGGTTGGAACAACAAACCCTATTTGGACTTGTTTGAAGCTACGGTGAACAAAGACAATCAATTGGAAAACATCGTACCTTTTCCCAAATCAATCAATACAAAGACCCACGAAAGTAATGCCGTGTTTTCGGCCGATGGAAAAATTATGTATTTCAGTCGGACCAATGATAAACGAGTGAAAGTGGGTGATGAAAAATTTGCTTCTGTAAAAATTTTCAGAGCAGAATGGATCGATAATGATTGGAAAAATGTCACCGAATTGCCTTTTTGTAGTGCCGAATTTTCAACACAACATCCGTATTTGACTCCCGATGGCAAAAAGTTATACTTTTCCAGTGACCGTCCCGGTGGGTTAGGGTCGTTCGACTTGTATTATGTAGATGTGAAAGAGGACGGAACGTATAGTGAACCCGTCAATTTAGGTGAGGTTATCAATACACCCCACTTGGAACAGTTTCCTTTTGTAACAAGTGATGGTACGTTATATTTTGCTTCCAACGGACACGAAGGTATGGGAGGTTTAGACATCTATATGACCAAAATGGCGGATGGAAAATGGATGAAACCGTTGGATTTAGGGGAAACTATCAATAGTGGTTATGATGATTTTGGTTATGTGTTAAATGAAAAAACGCAAGAAGGTTATTTGTCATCCAATCGCAAAGGTTATGATAACTTATACAGTTTCAAACGTAAAGATAACGAGCGTCGCTATATTGTTGAAGGTGATGTGAAAGATAAAGTAACCAAACAGTTGTTGCCTGGAACGCAAATCAGTCTGTATGATGAAAACGATGTTTTGGTCGGACAAATGGTTGTGGGTTCCAATGCAGAATATTTCTTTAATACCAAACCCAACAAAAAATACCGAATCGAAGCCATTCGTGATTTATATATTCCCCACAGCGAATTTTTCATGACCGATCAGGAAGGTAATGTACGATTTGAAATTGAATTGATTGTAGAATCCTATGATGATGCAGAAGATATCGTTGTAACGAAAACCGATGGTTATGTTTATATTGAATTGGAGAATATCTATTTCGATTTAAACAAATGGGATATCAAACCCGATGCCGCTAAAATATTAGATGTACTCGTTGGATTAATGAAAAAATACCCCCGTATGGAAATTCAAATTGGAGCCCATACCGATTCCCGTGCTACAGAAACCTACAATTTAATGTTGTCGAATAATCGTGCCGCTTCAACGCTTGAATATATTGTGAGCCAAGGTGTGAATAGAAACCGTTTACGTCATAAAGGATTTGGTGAAAGTATGCCTTTGGTAAAATGTGGCGATAATTGTACCGAAGCCGAACACTCCATCAATAGACGATGCGAATTTAGAATCTTGAAATAATTAAAATAAAAAAGCCGGAAGTATACTTCCGGCTTTTTTGTAAAATTAGAGTGTGAAACCCATAGACAACTCTGTATAGATGTAATCTATGGTTGTGTAATAAAACCACTCAAATTTAAGCGTATTCTTACGAAATAAATTATTTTAAAAGTTCAAAAAATATAGCTAAAAGTTCAATTTTTATCCAATTGAAATTGCTTAGGTGTAATACCGTATTTCTGTTTGAACGATTGGGTAAAACTGGATAAACTTTCATATCCCACTTTATGGTAAATATCACTCGGGCGTTCTTTTTCTCGAACCAATAATTCACG
>CAZYBY010000344.1:0-4163 GCA_964645385.1 uncultured Sphingobacterium sp. | reverse complement strand
AATGAAAGAAAAAGACATGGATAAAATAGTTGATTTTATTGATCAAGTATTAATGAATTCTGAAAATCCTAAAGTAATTGCTAAAGTGAAAAAAGAAGTGAATACTTGGATGAAAAAATTCCCACTTTATAATTAATTCTCTTTAAAAGCAAAAAGGCAACACCTTAGTGTTGCCCTTTTGCATAATTTAATTTACGCTCTCAATGTACTTTAACGAGAGCCTCCATCAAAAGTTTCACTTATTTTAAAATAATTTAAAATTATTCATAACAGCCTATTGTAGAAGGGTTTACACGTGTAACCCCATCAGCATCGATTAATAATTCAGTCGGACTACTCTGGTATTCAGCTTTACCTCTGAGCGTAGAACTAGGCTTTAAACGGTAATTTTCAGTGTAATTGTTCGATAAAGTAATACTAGGGTCTTTAAACTGTGGATCTTTATTCAATAAATTCGAAGAAGGCCATGTTTTAGAGCTTTTCAACATATTGAAGCTCGTAATTACCTCTGCAGTAGAACTGCTTTTTGTTTCTATAAAATACTCATCTTTTAAAGTACCAGTAACAATATTGTTCTTAAATACTGCATCTAACCCGTCTGTTACAGGAACATTATTCACTAGTAAATAATCTGTTATAGCAACAGCAGGTGTTTGCCTAGTACTGAAACTATTTGTTTGAGCAAATGTATTATGAATGATATCGTATTTACCGCCTAACTGTGTTAGTAATGCATATTGCCCGCAAGCAAACACGAGGTTATTATATGCCCTTACATTACCATCAATTAAATACATCCCAGTTACCGTACTGTATTTTATGATTGAATTGGTAATTTTCAGTTCAGGCTGAATACCATAAATAGGGAATGTTCCAACAATTACTCCAAACACACTGTTTTTAATAGTTGTATGATTAATGATGTTATTCGTGCTTCCAGGTAAAAATTGAATACCGTTCCATTGCCCGGGTTCGTTGTAAAATTGCAATTCACGACGATCACCTTGTATCGTTATACTGTCTTGCAAAGTGCCATTCATTCGAATAGTTCCCTTCGACAAAATAATTGCATTATTATGCATATAAATTTTCACTCCAGGATTAATCGTTAGTGAACTTAGGGTATCTACCAAAACTCCACCATAAATAACATACGGCAAATCATCATTCCAAGTTAAATTGCCTGTTAAAATTGAATCCACAAAGAAATGTGCATTCTGACCAAATGCTAAAACTTCAATTTTTTGAACATTTGTATTCGTTTCAAAACTTAATTGCTCTCCTACAAAAAAAGGATTACTACTAGAACTTGCTCCTGCTTTTACTGTCATTTCGATGAATCCAAAAATTGAATCTTCTGCCGGAATTTCAATATTCCTTAAATGATTGCCAGCAAAACCATCTATATTTAAACGATACTTCGCAAAACTTGTAGAATCTATTAAATCAATCTTAGAAATGTTGATGGCGCTTTTATTACGATTATAAATTTTAATTCGTTTGGTAACTGAACCAACTGTTGTAAAAACAGTATCAAAAAGTATTGTATCTGTAGAAAACTCTAACTTTGCATCCGGACTATTAGTAATATCTAATTCAGACTTACACGATTGTAAAACTACAATCAACAATGCCACAAAAACTAATAGATGCGCTTTTTTCATCGGCAACGAAGTTAATGAAATTTTGTATCTTCGTATATATCTATTATTTGAACTTAACATATTGATAATGAAAAACATTTATGCCTCCTTATTATTGATGTTGGTATTTTTCTCAACTCAAAATTCGAAAGCCAATTGCCCTGCGAATTCTGCACCTACTAATATTTCAGCATCATCTGTTTGTAAAACTGGCTATTCAGTATTTACAGCTAACTTAAACGATATTACAAATAGCTTAGTATGGATAGATTCTGCAAACCGAGTAATTGGTGTTGGGAATAATTTTCAAAAATACATCGATAAAGCCGGCTTAAGTTTTAGATCTGCAGAAGTTGGTTACGATGGAATCACATCGAATGTTGGAGCGTTGCCAAATGCATTTACTTCTACTTATCCATCGCAAAATTTCACGAACGGGCAATATTTCACATGTGCTTCTACTATCAGAATTGATTCTATTGTATTAAGAACAAATAATGCTGTAAATGGAAATATTCAAATCTGGTCTAAAGCACCTGAAAATGGAGGGTATGTTTTACAGAAAATTCCATTTAGTATAATTACTGCTGGGCCTGCAAACACTCGTGTTCCAATTGGTGCAATTTTAAGCACTGGTAATTATTTTATGAATGTCGAAATTACGGGAGGAAATGGAATTTTATATCGTGCAATTGATGGTGCAACCTATCCATATTCAGTAAGTAATTTAATCAGTATTACTGGAACAAATTTCACTACCGATCCTGATCGATATTATTATTTTTTCGATTGGAAAGTTTCTAAAATGTGTATGAGTCCATTCTCTGCAACTATTACCCCAGCTATCATCCCAACTATTCCAAATATAATTCCTTATGTAGAAAATTTTGATAATGGAATAAAATGTGACTGGACAAATACTGCACCTAGTGCTAATGCAAAATGGATTGTAGGGAGTTATTCCAACCTTACAAATCCAGCATTTGTAATACCATCAGTTGACACAAGTATTTTATTCTCTTCAGATATTACTTGTCACTGCGATAAGAGTAGTGTAAAACTTGAAAGTCCGTGGTTTGATATGCGCGATTTTTCAAAAGCATCGAGTATTTATTTAGGATTTCATTATTTATATAAAGAGAAAAATAATTCGAAAGTTTATTTACATGTTCGCAATGCAAGTAATACTAAAACTAAAACAGATTCACTTCCACAAAACTTAGGTGCATTTAAATATCACTTACTCGATCTACGAGATTTTATTTTAAGTGATAGTGTTCAAATTACTATAGAACATAAAGACAATGGTGGTGACAGCTCTGCAGTGGCTATTACTAACTTCACAATTGAAGAACATTGTTTAGCTGGAACCCTGGTAAAGTTAAATGTAAATTACGATAGTTATGCTTCTGAAATTTCTTGGGAAATTAGAGATGCAATTACTAAAGATGTTATTGTAAGAAGTTTACCAAATGAAGACATTGTGCCATTCGATACTTTAAATGCAAAATATCACAAATCAATATGTTTAGTAAATGGGAAGAACTACATTTTCAAAATAATAGATTCATTTGGTGATGGTTTAGATGATGGCACACATATCGGAAATTATACTCTTTCCGGAATATGTGGAGATACTATATTATACGGTAGTGGAGCATTCCCATATGGTGGGCAAGTATTACCAGATATGGCATGGGATTCTGTGGTATTTAAAGCTGGAGAAGGGTATAAAATAGATTTAGGTGCAGATCAAGTTGTCAATTATGAAGACACATTAATTTTAGACGCTGGCCCGAAAATGAAATCGTATTATTGGAATACAGGAGATACAACTAGATTCATAAGTTTACCAGCAAAAAAATATATTCCAGGATATTATCAAATTACAGTTGAAGCTCGTCCGTTTAATAGTTTATGTATAGTTAGAGATACTGTCAATGTTGAAATACTTGGCAACTACAAACCATTAATTACTGTAGGTGTAATTACAGATACAAAAGGAAATGATATTTATTGGGAACTACGTGATAAAAGTACGGATACATTAATTGCTACTAAGGGGCCGTTTCAAAATGTAATTCCATACAATGTTAGTTTAGCTACACATATAGATACTGTTCGAGTAGAATATAACCAAGAATTAAGTTTTAGAATTACAGATATGTCTGGCAATGGTTTGAACGATGGAACTATTCAAGGAAGAGCATGGATAGGCAATTCGTGTACACCAGAAATTTTCAAAAACGAATCTGTAGTATTTCCTTATTCAGAAGCATTTGCGAAATACGATTCTATTGTTTTCGTAAGCAGTAAAAAACCAAACTTTAATTTAGGAGCTGATATTACATTATGTGACGGAGATAGTGTTTACTTAAATGCAAATTCTAGCTCGAATGAATATCATTGGAGTACAGGAGAAAATAGTAGAGAAATTTTAGTTAAAGCTGATGATTTGAATCCAGGGACAAGTATAATTACAGTATATAATAACCAAGGTGTTTGTTACGATATCGATAC
>CAZYBY010000343.1:0-7584 GCA_964645385.1 uncultured Sphingobacterium sp. | reverse complement strand
TAAGAGAAGAACTTCTGATTGAAATTAACTAAAAATACTTCGTTTTGTGCTCGAGTAATTGCTGTGTAAAGCCATCTGAGAAAATCACTGTTTAGCATTTCTTCGTTTAAATACCCTTGATCTACAAAGACTGCTTTCCATTGCCCACCTTGAGCTTTATGGCATGTTACTGCGTAAGAAAATTTGATTTGTAATGCGTTAAAATAAGGGTCCGATTTAATCGCGTTTAATCGTTCTCTTTTATTTGGAATGTCAGCGTAATCGGCACTAACACTATCAAATAATTGTTTCTGTTCTATTTGTGTGAGGGCAGGGCTTTCAGAATATAAAGTACTCATCAATACTTTAACAGTTATAGTGGGCTGTTTTTCGAAATCGATTAATTGCACGGTAGCTTCGGCAAATTTAAAGCCATGTATTTCCTCTTCTTTTCTAACTCTTATTACTTTCAAAAGCTCTCCATTAGCAATAAATCCTTGCTCTTCCTCAGGTAACCAGAAATAATTATTCTTCACTACCATCAGATAATCACCAGCAGAAATCTCTTCTTCTCGGTATAAAATTCTACCTCTAATTTGTTGATTATAGAGATTTGCATTTTTATTTGATCTACAAATGACGAGAGTCTCTTCCATACCATATTTATCATAGGCGTATTGAAGTCCGTCTCCTAATCGATCTCCATTGAAAGCAAAGAAATCTTTAAACCCTTTCGTTTTTAAACTCGGGAAGAAATTGATATTATCTGCTATCTGTTTTCTGATTTGTGTAGCATTATGTAGTATTCCGGAAGCTTGTTCCTGTCGCATAACTTCAGTGAGTTCAAGAGTATGAACACTCAAACCATAATGTGTTTCTAATAAGTTTTTACTTAAAGCTGGGCTCATTTCAGAACCAACAGGAGGAAGTTGAGCGGTATCGCCAATAAACAGTATTTTGCAATTTTGATCAGCTTCATAAACATATCGAACTAGATCATCCAGTAAACTATCTTTCGACCAATGAATACCCGCAGGGTCGTGTAAAGAGCCTGAAATCATTGATGATTCATCGACAATAAATATGGTGTCTTTATGTTTGTTTTCGGTAAGTTGAAATCCTGCAGCTAAATCTATTGCCGATTTTCTTCTGTATATTTTTTTATGAATTGTGGAAGCTTGTTTACCTGTATAACCACTTAATACTTTAGCAGCACGTCCGGTTGGAGCAAGTAATACCGATTTTAACTTGTAACCAGGAAGCATTTTTACCAATGCTTTCATGGTACTTGTTTTACCGGTTCCAGCAAATCCTCTTAAAACAAATGCCGAAAACTCATTCCGTTCTGAAATGAATTTTTCAAATTTTTTAAAGAATTGTACCTGACCCTCAGTAGGTTCGTGTCCTAAGTATTTTGTAATTTCGGTATTCAATGTTCAAAAACTCCTAAAAAATAATACATTTGTCACATGTCGCAACAAAACAACGTAAACATACATAAAATCGAAAGGGTGGACGAAAGTTTTTACTTCGATACTAAGTCTATTTACGATTTGATCATTAACTATGATGGCGAACGATTTCAATGTGTCTCTTATAGCGCAGAACGTAAGAAGTTTGTGCTTCAGGCAGAATTTACTGTGCCAAGAGAATATACATTGAGAGATGTGTTAACCTATACCGACATTATCAAAAGAGATTTTAGGGAAGTACATTATTTATGTAATACTTCTGTTCAAAGTATTGTTCCTGATGCATTTTATGATGATCATTTAGCTGAAGAATTAGTGTCATTTCATAATACTTTAGCCCCAGAACATTTACTTTATAAAAATCAATTAGAACGATTGCAATCACAATTAGTTTTTGGAATTCGTCCGGAAGAAATTGAATCAGTAACAGCTCGATTTCCAGAAGTAAAATTCACACATACAGCTGCTGCATTATTAAACTATTTAGGACAATTAGCATTCAGTGGTAAACTGATTTTAGTTCATTTTCATCAAACTGCCATAGAAGTAGTATTGATGAATAGTAAAGAATGTTTGTTGTACAATAAATTCGAACTAAAATCAAAAGAAGATGTGATGCCAATTTTAATTCAGTTGGCAGAACAATTCGGTTTGTTTCCCGATAAATTACAAGTTCTATTATCAGGAGATATTGAGTTAGGATCTGAAATGGAAAATCAGGTTAAAAATTATTTTCAAAAAGTATACTTCGCTCCGCGAGATAGAAGATTTCAATATACTTACAGGATCGAGGATGATCCTCAAGCACACAAATTCATTGCTTTGTACGCAGCAAGTTTATGCGAATAATTTCAGGTTCACATCGAGGATTAAAACTACAAGCGCCAGCAAAATTACCTGTTCGACCTACAACGGATATGGCAAAGGAAGCATTGTTTAATATCATCGAACAAAAAGTAAATATTGATGAAATTTCTGTGTTAGATTTATTTGCAGGAACAGGCAATATAAGTTTCGAATTTTCTTCAAGAGGAGTTAAAGAAATTACAAGTATAGACCGATATGCTGGATGTGTAAAATACATCGAAGAAACTAATCAAAAATTAAAATTTCAATCTAATGTTATACGTGCTGATGTTTTTAAATTCTTAAAAACATGTGTACATAAATACGATTTAATTTTTGCTGATCCACCATACGATTTGCCAAATATTCCAGAGATTATTCATTGGGTTCAAGAAAATTCTATTTTAAAAGAAAATGGATTTTTAGTGATAGAACATGCTAGTTTACAAAATTTAAGCTCATACAAAGGTTTTGTAGAGGCTAGGAAATATGGAACTTCCACATTTTCTTTTTTTGAGTGATATTTTTATCGTTACTTTATAAATAATATGGAAAAGATAGCTTTATTCCCAGGTTCTTTCGACCCAATAACTAATGCGCATATGGACATTCTTCAACGTTCATTGCCTTTGTTCGATAAAGTATATATCGGTGTTGGTTTAAACAGCACTAAACAATCATTCTTTTCACCAGAAACTAGATTAGCAATGCTTCAACAGATATTTCAAAATAATCCTAAAATTGAAGTAGTAAGTTATGAAGGATTAACCGTTGAATTTTGCAAAAAAATAAATGCACAATACATGATTCGAGGAATTAGATCTACCGCAGATTTCGAATACGAAAAAGCGATTTCTCAAATGAACCATGCCATGCATCCTGAAATTGAAAGCATCTTCATTCTTAGCAAACCAGGCTACTCAGCCATAAGCTCTACTATCGTTCGTGATATTATCCGTAATGGGGGAGATGTAAGCAAGTTCGTTCCGAAAGAAATAGTTCCAATGCTTTAGTAGTCACTGTTCGTCGAAACGTCCTCGTTTCGATAGGAAATGTAATAGTCGAAGCGTGTACGCTTCGACGTACGCAAATGTACGCTTATCTGTTCGTCGAAACGTCCTCGTTTCGAGAGGAAAGATTAATAGTCGAAGCGTGGACGCTTCGACGAACTCAAAATGACGCTTCGACGAACGCAAATGGACGCTTCGACGAACTCTAGTTACTTATTTCAAGCAAACGTAACAAATCCAATATCATAGGATAGGTTTCTTCTGAAATAACATCGTAAATTTTACCAATCGGAATCCATTCTGCTTTGGTTATATCTTCTTCAGCTTGTGGTGTTAGTGTTTCTTCCTCAGCTGACATTATAAACCAATACGTTTTTTTGAGTATCCACTTGTCTTTATGAGCATATATATGATAGGTATCACACAAATGTTCATCGATAAGATGAGTAGAAATGCCACATTCTTCTGCAACTTCTCTCCAAGCAGCTTTACGAACAGATTCACCTTCATCAATTTTGCCTTTTGGTAAATCCCATTTATTTCTACGATAGATAAATAAAATTTTGCTACGATCAGGATTAATGATGATACCGCCCGCAGCTTCAATCAGTTTTAAGGATTCTGAAAAATGTTGGAATAAATGCTCTGTATGTTCAGAAATAAATATTAATCCTAAATGATTCTCAAGTAATTCGAATATATTATTGTTAAAAAATAATTTATCTCCCTCATTTATAACATGGTAGCTATTGTTTTCTATGTTAGGAAATTCTTCTTTAGAAGCAATAAAAACAGGTTTTTCGTTGATATAAATTTTATACATTTGCAGTATGATTAGTAAGAGGGAAACATCGTTAAAAGTAGCAGAATTTTTGCTGCAAATTAAAGCAATTAAATTACAACCTAATAATCCGTTTACTTGGGCCTCAGGATGGAAATCGCCAATTTACTGCGATAACCGTGTAACATTATCTTATCCACCAGTTAGAACTTACATTCGTCAGCGCTTATCAGAAGTGATTAATGAAGAATTAAATGGAGTTAATTTAATAGCTGGAGTTGCCACTGCAGGTATTCCACAAGGAGTATTAGTTGCTCAAGAACTTGGCTTGTCATTTGCATATGTACGCTCTGCACCAAAAGATCATGGAATGAACAACATGATTGAAGGAGAAGTGAAAGAAGGTCAAAAAGTAGTTGTAGTTGAAGATTTAGTTTCAACAGGCAAAAGTAGCTTAAAAGCCGTAGAGGCATTGAGAGCTGCGGGTTGTGAAGTCGTTGGTATGGTATGTATCTTCAATTACGGATTCGATGCTGCTGTAGAAAATTTCAAACAAGCAAATTGTAAATTAATTTCATTAAGTAACTACAACGATTTAATCGATCAAGCTTTAAGTTCTGGTACAATTACAGATAAAGACGTTGAAGTATTAAAATCGTGGAGAGAAGATCCTTCAAATTGGGGTCAAACAGAAAAAGTATAATTATGACTAGCATACAAAGCGAGACCGTTCAGATTAATAAGCCATTGGCGGATGTTTATGCGTTTTTAGCGAACGCAAACAATCACCAAAAATTAATGCCAGAATCGATTTACAATTGGTCTTCTACTGAAGATGAGTGTAAATTCACTATTCAAAACATGGCGAAATTGGAGCTTAAAATTTCTGAACGGGATCCAGCTGGTAAAATCGTAATTATTCCCTCAGCAAAAGCACCGTTCGATATTAAGATCGAATGGGTAATTTCAGAAAATGACTCAGGATGTTCAGCTCAAATGACTATTCAGGCTGATTTAAATCCTTTCATCAAAATGATGGCGGTTGGGCCATTAACTAAATTGGTGAATCACCAAGCACAAGCACTATTAACTAGTATCCAGAATTGAGATTTTAGATATTAGATTTTTCTCAATACTAATCCCGATAACTATCGGGACTCAATTCTTAAAGCTATCAAAATGTATGCAATCATCGATATCGAAACCACAGGTGGAAATCCTGAAAGGAATAAGATTACTGAAATTGCAATTATTCTACATGATGGAAATACAATAGTAGATGAATATTCTACACTAATTAATCCTGAGTGTAGTATTCCATATCAAATTACTCAGATTACAGGCATCACCAATGAAATGGTAAAAGATGCACCTCGATTTTATGAGGTCGCAAAAAAAGTGGTAGAAATGACTGAAGGTGCAGTTTTTGTGGCACATAATGTAAACTTCGACTATAGTTTTATAAAATCAGAATTTAAAGATTTAGGATATTCCTACACTCGTAAAACCTTATGTACAGTAAGGATGAGTCGTGTTGCATTTCCGGGTTACAAATCGTATAGCCTAGGAAATTTGTGTCAAAGCTTAGGAATTATAATTAACAATAGACATAGAGCTTTAGGGGATGCGAAAGCCACTGCAATTCTATTTGATCAAATAATTAAAAGCAATAGTACTATTGTTGATGATATTAAAAATGCAGGAATTGCAATACCCAAAAATTTACCGCCACAATTAAAAGACGATGCATTAGCTAAAATTCCAACAGGTATTACTGGCGTATACTATTTCCATAATACAATAGGTGATGTTATTTATGTTGGAAAAAGCAACGATATCAAAAAGAGAATACTTCAACATTTTGCTGGTTCAAAAACGAGCAAAGCAAATCGAATGCTCAACGATATTGCCCATATAAGCATAGAAAATACAGGCTCAGAGCTTATAGCATTGTTATTAGAGTCGGATGAAATTAAAAAGATAAAACCAATTTATAATACATCTCAGAAACGTACAAGTGCAGTTCCGTTCTATGGAATTTTTCATAGGTATGATAATGATGGTTACTTGAATTTATTCGTTAGTAAGTTACATAATGGCTTAGAACCATTAGCAATGGTCGATTCTGGTATCGAAGCGAAAAAAATATTTGATCGTGCAGTAGAGAAATTTAATTTGTGTTTATCAAAATGTGATTTGCATAATTTTAAAGGTCCATGTTTTAATTATCAACTTAAAAAATGCAATGGAGCTTGTATCGCACAAGAAGCTGTGGATGATTATAATATAAGAGCTGAAGAAGCAATTAAAACCTTTAGTTTTCAGAATAAAAATTTCTTCTTAATCGGCAAAGGCAGAGAAGAAGGTGAAAAGTCGATTGTATGCATAGAACGTGGTCAATACAAGGGTTTCGGATATTTTGATGCAGGACTTGGATATCCTCACGTTGATGACCTTAGAAACTGCATAAAAGAGTATTCTCATAATCGTGATATTCAAATGATTTTAGCTCGTTTCATGAAAAAATCTATCGTATTGCCATATTAATCCATCATTTTAAGTTTTTTTTAAGCTATTTAAATTAGTTTAGCTTAACACCTATAAATATCAGATTTGATTAAAAAAATTTACTTATTTCTCATTGCCATACTCTCAGGTTTTTCAGCTTTTTCAAACATTGAAGATTCATTAGCACATCATAATGTTTTGGGTGTAGTAGTTAGTACCTATCGAATTAAAACAATTCGTCAAACTGCGTATGCGATTCAACCGATTGATGTGGACAGTTTATCAAATTTCGCTACTTATAATCTTACTGAATTACTTGCAAAAACTCCGGGTGTAAGTATGTTAAGCTCTGGAATTGGCATTTCAAAACCTGTAATTCGTGGATTGTATGGTAATAGAGTTTTAGTTTTATTATCAGGATTAAAATTTGATAATCAACAATGGCAAGAAGAACATGGGTTAGGTTTATCTTCGTTCGGTTTATCCAAAGTTGAATTGATAAAAGGACCTATGGGAACTTTGTATGGTTCGGAAGCAATTGGAGGTGTAATTAATTTAATTGATGAAGATAAAGCTCCTGAAAACTCTAAACAATATACGTATGGAATGAGTTTCAATTCCAATACATTGGGAGGTTTAGTGCAATTTGGAATTAAACAACATCATCAACATAAATGGTCGAATATTAGAATCGGAATTGAAAATAATGCCGATTATTCTGATGGAAATTCAAATCGAATATTGAATAGTAGATATAATGGATACTATTTAAAATCAAGCTTCGGTTTTGAAAAGAAAAATTGGAAATCAGTTCTCAATTTCTCTGGATCTTTTAATCAGTTTGGATTTATTTTTAATGATGTTTACACTGTTATACTTCCTGATAACAGATGGAGCAGAAGTTTGAAGGTTAATCCTTCTGATAATGTTGCATTAGCAATAGTATCATCCGAAGATGCTATTACGTTAAATGCAAAATCTAATTTAA